>CAMBQS010000056.1 GCA_945870015.1 Desulfocicer vacuolatum DSM 3385 | reverse complement strand
TCTGTCCAACGATATTCCCAAAAGCGGTTACCTCTTTTGCCCTTACACTGAGATGAAAAAGGGCTGTCACATCCTTAAATGATGCAAGAACTCCGAAATCCTGGTCATTTTCATCCCGCATCATGGTAGCGGACATTTCAAGCTTCCGGGTTTCTCCGTTTTTGGTCGTGATATTGATTGTGTATTCGCTGTGGTCTGTAAGGCCTGGCTTTTCACCACAGAAGGAACAATATTTTCCGCATAAAGGTCCGCCCAATGCAGTATGGCAGTCTTTCCCGAGGACTTCATCCCTCTGAAAACCGGTGATCTTCTCCGCCGTTCTGTTGAAATAGAAAATCCGCCTGTTTAAATCATGGGCAATGATTCCATCCTGAAGATTATCCAGGATACGCTCCAGATTTTTTTCATTTGTAAATATCTTATGTAAAGCAGGATCATCCATGGGCATTCAACGTAATAATATTCCTAACTCATTAAAATTTTACCAAGAAGTGAAAGTTATATATCAATTCAGATATATGTCAAGTTTGGTTTCAAAAAATCTTTCATATCCAGATCCTTCCGGATGCCGAACCTTGTCAATGAAAAATCATATTTCACGGGATCATGGGGATCGATCTTACGAAACCCCTTTGTGATCTCCAGAGCGGTGTCCATATCTGCCTGTTTTCGCGTTGTATATCCAAAAAAAATCCCCATTTTATGCATATGGGTATCCAGCGGGATAATCAATTTAGAGGCAGAAATATCCTCCCAGCCTCCAGGATCAACATGATCCTTCCTCACCATCCACCGCAAAAACAGATTCATCCGCTTGCAGGCACTTCCCCGGTTTGGCAAAGGAATAAGATGGCCCGGATCAAGCCCCGGCTGTGTAAGACTATCGACAAAAAAAATCATCCCGGGAAGAATATTTTCATCCTTTTCAGAATACCCTTTCTGAAAACAGGCATTCAGAGATCCAAAACAGGCAATGGTATTTTTCATTCCGGAAAGCAGCGATGAAAGATGTTCACCGGTTGCAAACCGGTGTTTGAAGCCGGACAATCTCTTCCTGAATACCGGATCCGTTTCTTTTTCAAGAAACCGGTAAGGCGAAGGCCCCATGATGTCCAGAATCCACGCAACACTTTTCAGTATCTGGGCAACCCGGCCGTATGCCAGGGAGGAGGCAATCAGACCGACAATCTCCCGGTCTCTCACATCCTTGAAATCATATAAGAATTGTAATGGATCCGGAGATACATAGTCACGCCTGTTGATATGATGATAGAGGTTTTCCAGTATCCTTCTACTGTTTTCCGGTTTCATACCCTTCTGTTCAATCGCAGAGTCAAGACAACCTCATCCTCTTTTCAATCCTTTTAATATCCTCAGGCAGGTCTACTTCCGGAGAGTCATAGCCCGTGACCACCACCTTGATACGGTGACCGTATTCCAGCGCCCGCAACTGCTCCAGCTTCTCGATCCTTTCCAGTTTTCCCTGGGGCAGCGTCCGGAACATTTCCAGAAATCGTCTTGTGTATGCATATACCCCAAGATGTTTATACACTTCACAAGAACCGTCTTTGTCACGATCAAATGGAATGGTTGAACGGGAAAAATAAAGCGCATAGCCATTATTATCAAAGGTTACCTTCACATCCTTGGGATTGGTGATCTCATCCTCCTGAACAATGGCAAAAGCCAGGGTACTCATTCCCAGATCCGGTTCCGTAAAAAAAGGTTCCACCACCTCATCAATACAGCGCGGATCAATCAGGGGCTGATCGCCCTGGATATTCACGACAATGTCATCCAACTCCAGTCCGATTATTCCGGCTGCTTCTGCGACTCGATCGGTTCCGGAACGATTGCTCTCCGATGTCATGATCGCTTTACCGCCAAACCCGATGACCGCGTCCATGATCCTCTGATCATCGGTTGCCACAACCACGTCCGTAACCCTTCCGGCCCCTATCGCTCCTTCATACACTTTCTGGATCATTGGTTTTCCGCAGATCAAGGCCAGAGGCTTTCCCTCAAACCGGGTGGAAGCATACCGGGCAGGAATTACAACACCTATTTTCATCGAACAACAATCTCCGTTTATCCGTGTTTCATGTAATCTGTTTGACCCAAAACCGGTTTTGGGTTATTGAACATCCATATCCACTTTCAAAAAACAGGAAAATGCATCAATGAACATTGACTCCATAAAACAGATTCTGGAACAGGTCGCCAGCGGCAAGAGCGCGGTTGATCAGGCACTGGATAAGCTCAGGCACATCTCATTCCAGGATATCAATTTTGCACATATAGACCATCATCGATCCGTGCGCAAGGGATTTCCAGAGGTGATTTTCGGCCAGGGAAAAACAGCCGGTCAGATTATCGGAATCCTGGAAAAGATGATCGATCATGAAAAAATTATTCTGGTGACAAGAGTGGAAGCGGAAAAAGCGGAAAAAATTCTTCCACACCTTCCGGACTGCACCTATCATGATGATGCCCGGATGCTCATCCATGCAAAAGCCGATCCTGTCATAACCGGGAGAGGAACCATCCTGGTGCTGTCAGCCGGCACATCCGATATCCCGGTTGCAAATGAAGCCCTGCTGACGGCAAAGTATATGGGCAATGAGGTTGAATCCATATTTGACGTAGGCGTAGCCGGAATTCACCGGCTGTTTCATTATCATGAAAAAATAAATAAAGCTGCTGTATTGATTGTGGTTGCCGGGATGGAGGGCGCTCTTCCCAGCGTGGTTGCCGGTCTGGTGGAAAGGCCGGTGATTGCGGTTCCGACCAGTATCGGGTATGGGGCGAGCTTTGGCGGTGTTACCGCTCTCCTTGGCATGCTGAACAGTTGCAGTTCCAACGTGGCGGTAGTCAACATTGATAATGGATTTGGCGCAGGCTATATGGCATCGACCATCAACCGGAAATAATAACAACCATTACATCCACACACCCGGAATCCTGGTTTTGCAATACCGGCAATGGTCTCCGTCAAGCCCATCCTTATTGATAAAAAAGCCTTTGCGCTCGATCAGCATCTTGCCGCACCCATGGCAGAAAGTATGATTCCCCTCATGATCCGGAATATTCCCCACATACACATAATGGATGCCCTCTTTCATGGCCAGATTTCGAAATCGCGTCAAGGTAGACACTGGAGTGGGGGGAAGCCGGTCCAGCTTGTATTTGGGGGCAAACCGTGAAAAATGAAGCGGATGATCCGGCCCCAGATTCGCAAGAATCCAGCCGCACATCCTTTTAACCATATCATCATCATCCACATATCCCGGAACAACCAGATTGGTCATTTCAAAATGAATATTACGATCATGCAGGGTCTTGAAGGTGTTCAACACCGGTTCCAGCCGGCCGCCATTCAGCTTTCGGTAAATCTCATCGCTGTATGCTTTCAGATTCACATTGGCTGCCCCCAGCACCCCGCAAAGCTCCTGAAGCGGTTCCGGATTGATATACCCATTGGAAATCCAGAGGCTGGACAGCCCGTTTTCCTTTGCCAGCCGGGCTGTATCCATCATATACTCATAGAATACGGAAGGCTCCGAATAGGTGTATGCAATCGATACGGATCTGGAATTCAATGCTTCCTGTACCACCTGTTTTGGAAACAGTTCAACATGCCTGACCTCATGCGGTTTTGCCTGCGAGATCTCCCAGTTCTGACAGTTCAGGCACCGGAAACTGCACCCGGTTGTTGCAATGGAAAATGCAGATGTTCCGGGCTTGAAATGATACAATGGTTTTTTTTCAATGGGATCGACATTCACTGCACAGGGATTGCCATAAACCAGGCTGTACAGCTTTCCCTTTGAATTAACCCGCACCCGGCAGATGCTCCGATCCCCCGGTGACAGCACGCACTTGTTGGGACATAACCGGCAAACGGCTTTGTCATCCAGTATTTTCGTATAATACCGGGCTTCACATGACCATTTCCATATGGTCTCCGGAGCGTCTCCTTTAAACACCTCTCCACGGACATCCGAAAAAGAAGCTTGTGCACATCCATCTGAAAATGGGAAAGAACCCCAATCCGGTATGGCATTGCAACAGAACAACGCCCCGGAATATAAAAATCGCCGTCGATTCATTTTATCCATGCTGTTTCCTTCTCACCAGGATCAGGCTGCTTATTTTCAGCAGAATCAATCCAATGGCCGCGCCGGTGATTCCATAATAAGGGATCAGAAATACACTGGTGATCAGTGCCCCCAGTGCAGCCCCGATCAGATCGGCTGAAAAAGCCCCGGATACGGATTTTTTTATGTTGTCATGCGGTTCCAGCGCTACTGGAAACTGACAGCCGCATAGAACCGAAAACAGAAATCCTGTACCAAGATAAAACAGAACCGGCAGTTTGTCACCCAATCGGAGACAGAATGTAATAAAAACAATCATCAGACAAATAAGCAGGATGTCTGTCCAGACCAGAACGGCTCTTGCATTCCGGCGCAGTTTCTCTCCCAGCCAGGCCCCGGGCAGCAGCCCGGCCAGAAAAACCGTGATGATCAGACCGATCTGATGATAAATATACCCAAAATAGATCTGAAAAGCGAAAACAATCATCAGCTCGCATCCCATTGTCATACAACCCGTTGAAAACAGAACATACTCTTCAACATGCAGCCGGGACAGGTAGATGACAAGAATCAAAATAACGCCCCCCAGAAACCAGAACGGGGATGTGGAAAACTTTGCAAACCATTGGGTAAACATGAGATGCATCAGCCTTGGCGAATGATCGTAATTGATTTCTGTTTTCAGATCCATCAACCGGTTCAGTTGATCCGTTCGAAAGGAGGTGACATTGCCATAAAAATATCGGCTGATGTAATCTGTTTTTATCCCTTTTGACGATAGGAGAGCGGGAATATCCCGGTGGATCTCTGAATCCGTGCAGATAAAAACGATCTTCTGTCCGGGCAGCAGCAGCACCTCCTTGAAATAGTCTGAAACCGTATTGAACAATGAAGACAGTTTCTGCCGCTGCGGTTCAGCCAGGTAGTTATCATATCCATCCATGGAAAAGCTGAAAACCCCGTGGGGAGTCAAGCGGGCTTTTACCAGTTCAAAAAAACGGTTTGTGTAAAACCGGTTGATTTGAAAGGTATCCGGTTCCGGCAGATTCACAATAATTGCATCATATTTTTTTTGGGTTTTCATCAGATACGCTCTTCCATCCTCGTTAATGACGGAAAGACCGCGTATTGGTTCCAGCAGTCTAAACCGGAACAAGACAGCAGAGATCTCCGGATCCAGCTCCACATAATCGATTGCGGCTGGATTGTACTTTTTCAGTTCCCTGATCATGCCGCCGGTAGCGGAGATCATCAGAACATGCTGAAGATTTTCAATTTGAGACAGGGGATAATGAATCACCTCCTCGGCTGTTGTTTCATTCTGGTTATTGAATACCGGAACACCATCTGAAAAAAGGGTAATCAGATCCTCGTTCTGATGAACCTCGATCCGTCCATATCTGGATTCGCTGTAATGCACCAGATCTCCAATCTGAGGTTTCAGAGAGTCGGACTCCAGTAAAACACCACCGATGAGAATCGCCAGCACCCCGCTAACAAAGAAACCATACAGGATTCCCTTTCTGAGATTTTCTCTGAAAAATGGAGCCGTGGTCAGGATGATCGGAAGTCCGGCGATACAGATTGCCTGCACCGGAGTCAGCAGATAAACCAGCAGAAATGAAAATAATGCCCCTCCGGCAACATCCCCCAGATTATCGGCAATATAGATCCGGGATGGTGGATAATCCTCCTGGTCATGACGCAGGACATAAAGGCTGTAAGGCAAAAGGAACCCCAGCAGAAGACCATATGGAGCAATCAAAAGAAATATATACCAGAAGGTAGGATAAAATCCGATGGACGCGCCGTGGATGAAAAAAAAATCCCTGAGATACCGGATACTGAGTATGGTTATGGGCGCCAGCCCGGACAGGCATAAAGACAGGATGCCGAGCCGGAGGATGGTTGCCTTGCCATAACGTGGTGTGATGAACCGGGCCAGAAGTGACCCCAAACCACCGATCACCAGCCAGTTAAAAAGAATCAGGGCAATGACAAACTCATTGCCCGTATACTGAACCAAAAATTCCCGTATAATATAAAGTTGCGTAACAACAGATGAAACACCGGTAGCAATGACTACCCGGATAACCTGCTTTTCATTTTTTTTCTTCAAAATATTGAACCTGATAGATCAATACCTCAATCTTTGAAGTTTGCCAGGCATCTCCTGCAAGTCCTGCTTTCAAACACAGATGGGTTAAAAACTCTTCCGGTCCGGACAACTGATCCCAGACCTGAGGCAGAAATGTTGCCCTGGCCGCCCCCTGACGGATAATCACACCATCCACGCCGGGACGCAATTTTGCAAGCAGATCAGCGCCATCTGAATATTCAACCGGAGCGGGATCCGTCAATACGCTGACCTCAATGACTATTGAATCCAGCTCTTCCGGTTTGACAGGAGAAAAACGGTGATCATGCAAAGCCGCATTGAGCGAATTTCTCTTCACACCTTCGACAATCGATTCTGAAGCGGTCAGTGTCCCGATACATCCCCTGAGTTGACCATCCTGATGTAAGGTCACAAATGTACACTGTTTTTCCTGTAGCCGCTGGTCCTGTAATATCTCTGAAATTGTTTCATCCATTTCCGGGCTTCGTGTCACTCTCTCCTGGATTGAGTGCCTTGCAAAAGCAACCAGGGCCTGCCCTTGCTTTTGAGTCAGATTCTTTGAACTTTTCGATTTCTTCATAAATTATCTCCATAAAAAGCGATTGCAGCGTAACCAACCACCCTGTCCTTTGTCCCGGCCGTATCTCCACTGTTTGAATAATGGATCAGTTCCGGTCTCCAGTTAAATCGATCTGCAAAACGGATCACACTGCATAGCGGGATCACACCACAAGCTGCATTCTCACGAACAAGCAGCTTTTCATCTTCCAGATTGAGAATCATATTGATGGTTTCTTTGTCTCTTATCTTGGCCTGGTTGTAGGGAAGGAAATGGGATAAATCAGAACTCACCACAATCAGGGTTTCGTTATCCAGCAGATCCGCAATATGATTATTGACTGTTTGAAAATCCCCCCTGTTTCCCATGACCATGGGTATGAATGAAAAATTTTTCAATGAATATTGTAAAAACGGAAGCACCACCTCCAGAGAGTGCTCCACTTGATCGGAAGCAGGCACTGCTTGAAAAAGAGTTGACCCGGTTCTTAATTTTGCAGCATCCTTGTGCAAAGGCACAAGCCCCAGAGGAGTCTGATATGCATCCACCGCACTGATCGCTGCATTTGAAAAGCCGATCCGGTGGTCCGGCCCCATAAGAATCAACCGTTTAAACTGTTTGCCTTTTAATACAGCACAGGCATGGGCAGCGGTCCAGCCGGAATAAACATAGCCCGCATGGGGTATGACAATAGCCTTGAGCTTTCTGTCATCCGGTTGCACAACAACTGTCTTTTCCGCCTCAACGGAAAGCCTGTTGATGGTTTCCATAAGTTCTGCCGGAGACTCCGGATAAAATTTCCCGGCCCATACCGGCTTTCGAATCTCATTGGAATTTACAACAGTCACCGAAAAAAAAAGCTGAAAAAAAATAATCCAGGCAGAGACGTAAATCAGGCGGATTGAACGTTGCATGAGATACCCCGATTTTGGTTCGATGTGAAAAACGGTTAATAAATACAATATGCTTTCAAATCGTGTCAAGAAAAATCAATCTTCGGATTTTAAAACCGAAAGGAATGCAGATTGAGGAATCATCACCTGTCCGACCATTTTCATTCTCTTTTTTCCCTTTTTCTGTTTCTCCAGGAGCTTCCTTTTTCTGGAGATATCCCCTCCATAACATTTAGCCGTTACATCCTTCCGAAATGCGGAAATGGTTTTCCGGGAAATGATCTTTGCCCCGATTGCACCCTGGATGGCGATTTTAAACATCTGGCGCGGAATTTCCTCCTGAAGTTTATCGCAGGCAACCCGCGCCCGTTCCACGGACCTGTCCCGGTGAATAAGCTGGGAAAGGGCATCTACCCGGTCTCCATTGATCAGGATATCCACTTTTACCAGATCGGTTTCCCGGTAATCAATCAGCTCATAATCAAACGAACCATACCCCTGGGTGATGGATTTCAGTTTATCATAAAAGTCATACACCACCTCAGCCAGAGGAAGCTCGAAAATCATCTCCAGACGGCTATTGGTAAGATATTGGTAATTTTTATTTATTCCCCTTCTGTCCATGCAAAGGGCCATGACCGCCCCCATATACCGATCCGGAATGATGATTGCCGCCTTGATAAACGGCTCTTTTGTGTATTCTATATTTCCCGGGTCCGGATACATGGCCGGGTTATCAATCATTAAAAGTGTCCCATCCGTCAACCGGACCTCATACCGTACCGAAGGGGCTGTGATAATCAGGGAAAGGTCATATTCCCTCTCCAGACGCTCCTGGACAACCTCCAGATGGAGAAGACCCAGAAATCCGCACCGGAAGCCAAATCCCAATGCAGCGGAAGAATCTTTTTCATAAATCAGGGAGGCGTCATTTAATTTCAATTTCTCAAGGGCGATAGCCAGTTCCGGATATCCATCGGCTGCCACAGGATATAAGGATGAAAAAACAACGGGTTTGGATTCCTTGAAGCCGGATGCGGGCTTGTCGCACGGATTGTTTTTCAGGGTAACCGTATCCCCGCAGCGGGTATCGCTTACGGTTTTGATTCCGGCAATAATATATCCAACCTCTCCGGCGGAAAGGACTTTCCTCGGTTCCCGGATAATCCGGAACACACCAACCTCTTCCACCTTGTATTTCGCATTGTTGTACATGAAAAGAATTGTGTCCCCCGGTGCAACCCTGCCTTGAAATACTCGGATATGAACCACCGTCCCCCGGTATGCATCATAATGGGAATCAAAAATCAATGCCTTTAAGGGAGCATCCGGGTCACCTTCCGGTGCAGGCAGCCGGTTGACCGCACTTTCAAGAATATCCTCGATACCGGTTCCCTCTTTGGCGGAAGTCAGAATGGCAGATTCCGAATCCAATCCAAGATCCTCTTCGATCTGTTCTTTCACCCATTCGATATTGGCGGATGGCAGATCGATCTTGTTGATAACCGGAATAATTTCAAGATTATGTTCCAGGGCAAGATATAAATTGGCCAGTGTCTGCGCTTCCACTCCCTGGCTGGCATCCACCAGGAGAAAAGCCCCCTCACAGGATGCAAGTGCCCGTGAAACTTCATATGTAAAATCAACATGTCCGGGGGTGTCGATCAGGTTTAATGAATAGGTTTTCCCATCTTTTGCCGTATAGGGTAAACACACTGTCTGGCTTTTGATGGTAATCCCCCGCTCCCTTTCTATGTCCATGCTGTCCAGGATCTGATCCTGAAAATCACGTTCAGACACAACATTCGTCATCTGAATCAATCGATCCGATAAGGTGGATTTCCCATGATCAATATGGGCAATGATACTAAAATTACGGATATTTTTCATTTTATCACTCCTTTAAAAAGGAATGAGTTCATACAATCGGCCTGCAATATCATGGATTCACTTTCACAGACAGGTATGATGGTTTAAAAGGCGGTTGACACCCATCTGTATAACGATTATTATAGCATAATAATTAAAAATGAAAGCGCTTACTTATCAAACTGTATAGAATTGTGTCAACCTTGAGTTTGGATGGTTTTCCAAAAAAAATAATTCCCTTTAGGAGCTGCCGGTTACAACCCATATGAGCCCTCATGTCTTAATTGTTGATGATGATCCTGCAATAAGGGATTCCATGTGTGAATACCTTGAGATGGAGGGTTTTAAAACAGCCACCCTGCCAAGCGGTGAGGACGCAATCGACTTTTTAAAATCAAACCATACGGACATTGTGGTCACCGATATCATGATGCTCGGAATGAATGGGCTTGAGCTCACGGATATTATTAAAAAAGAATATGATACCGATGTCATCGTCATGACCGGATTCAGTGGTGAGCACTCTTATGAGGAAGCCATCAGCAAGGGAGCCAGTGATTTTATTTTCAAACCGATCCGGTTTGAGGAACTGCTTCTGAGAATGAAGCGGGTATTGAAAGAACGCCAGCTCTCAAAGGAACGGGATCAGATTCTTGAAAAACTGAAAAAACTTGCCATCACCGATGGTTTGACGAAACTGTACAATTCAAGATACTTTTACAAACAACTGGATCTGGAAATCGACCGGCTGAATCGTTACAATCATGCGCTTTCCCTTTTGCTGATTGATATTGATCATTTTAAGGAATACAATGACACCTACGGTCATCTGGAGGGGGATAAAGTACTCATCCGGATGGGACAGATTATCAGCTCCTGTCTGCGCAGGATGGATACGGCTCACCGGTATGGCGGAGAAGAATTCACCGTGATCCTGCCGGAAACCGCCTGTGAAGAAGCCGCGTTTGTTGCCAACCGTATCCGGATTGCAATTGAATCGGAAGTGTTTTCACCTACGCCGGATAAACAGATCACCATTACAGTCAGTATTGGAGTGACCGAATACCAGACCGATGAAAGGATTTCAGCCTTTGTACAAAGAGCAGACCAGGCCCTCTATCTGTCAAAAGATAACGGACGAAACCGTATCTCCTGCCTCCCGGAAAAATAACTGCTGCCCAGATAAAAACATGATTACATTTTCCCTGTTGAAAAATCCTTCGCCGGATCAGATTGAACGAATCATCGCCCTTTACAGGCAGGCTGGATGGTGGAAAAATTCCTCGGACAACCCCGAACTTGTCAGCCGTATCATCCATGGAAGTCATTGTTTCATGGTTGTATCCACCACGGAAGACGGGATTATCGGAATGGGAAGGGCGATCAGCGACGGAGCAAGCGATGCCTATATACAGGATGTCATGGTGGACAAATCATTTCAGGGTCGGAAGATCGGTTCCGGTATTATCCGGAAACTGGTGGAACAGCTTCAGACCGACGGTCTGAAATGGATCGGCCTGATTGCGGAAAACAACTCTCAACCGTTTTATGAAAATCTTGGTTTTACAAAAATGAAAAACGCCATCCCCATGCTGAACCTATTGCCATGACTTATAAACCCCTGCTACCGGAAGATTACAATCTGTATAAACCTTTTTTCAGGAATCAGCGGTTCAGGTTATGCGTCTATTCTCTGCCTTCTCTGATTGTATGGAGCAACCATATCTATCACCCGTATGCCTCCATATGGAATGATTCCCTGGTCATCCTTGTTCAATCGGGAACCACGGAAGAAAAAAATCACATCATTCTGCCGATCACACCGGAAAAAAATCACAATCCAGAAGAACTGCACCGGATTGCAGCGGATCATCAGTGTACTCAGATTCGTTTTGTGACAGAAGAATATATCCAGTCAAACGGCCCGGAACAGATTAAACTGTTTTTCCATGTATATGAAGAATCCGAGTTTGAGGATTATATTTACCGCACCGAAGATCTTGCCGAACTCAAGGGAAACCTGTACTCAAAAAAAAGAAACCTCATCAACCAGTTTGAAAGAGCGTATCTGAAAAACGATAGGGTAGTGATCGAACCGATCACCCGCGATAAAGCAGATGAATGTATTGAATTCCTGGAAAAATGGTGCGAGGAAAGAGGCTGTGATGATATTGACAAACAGGAGAATCTTGCCTGTGAGAAAATTGCTGCGATCAATGCAATTGAAAACATCGATCAGATTGAAATGAACGGAATCCTCATGAGGGTAGACAATGTTGTCAGTGCTTTTGGCATCGCATCCCATCTGACAGACTCCATCGGCGTCCTTCATTTTGAAAAAGCATTTGCTGCTATAAATGGGATGTATCAGTATTTTGACCGGGAGTGCGCAAGGCGGCTTTTTCAAAAATACACCTATATCAACAAAGAAAGCGATATGGGTATCCCCGGCCTTGCCAAAGCCAAAAAATCCTATTATCCGGTGATGCGTGAGAAAGCCTATAAACTGGTGCTGAAATAAAAAAACATCAGAATACTCTCTGGTCCGGAATCAGGACTTTGAGATACAGATCCCCCCGCCGGCCATCCGGCAAGATTTTACCAAGCCCCTGAAGTTTCAGCAGGCTGCCCTGACGGGTTCCTGCCGGAACCGACACCCGGAACATGCGGTTATGAAATCCCCACGGAATATTGACCATTTTACTGGTTCCGGTCATGGATTCATAAATGCTGATCGTGATAACCCCATACATATGCGGGGAGTCATCCTGGCTGACCGGATGGATAATCTGCAATTTTTCAGTTTTCTTTCTGGTTGTCGCCCGGGTCATCCGTTCTACGGTACCCACATTGGGGTAGTTCTTGAGAAGCTTGAGCAAAACAACACCAAACAAAAAACCGCCGACATGTGCCCACCATGCAATCCCCGAGGCACCGGCCTGACTTCCCGTTGCATTCATCATCTGCATTACAAACCAGATCCCCAGAAAAATAAATGCAGGAATCTCCACAAACCAGGGAATAATGATAATGGGGATGAACGTCAGAATCCGGGATCGCGGATACAGCAGGAAATAAGCTCCCATTACCCCGGCAATGGCACCGCTTGCTCCGATCGTGGGAATGTTTGAACCCAGGTTTAACGTCAGATGGGACAACCCGGAAACCAGTCCGCAGAGAAGGTAAAAAATGAGATACCGCAAATGCCCGAGGCTGTCTTCGACATTATCGCCAAAAATATACAACGACCACATGTTGCCCAGCAGATGAAAAAATCCACCGTGAAGAAACATGAAGGAGAGGAGAGCAAACACCTGCTGCCCAAAGGAAAAATAGGAAGAAAAATAGGATATCGTATACCGGGCTGGAACCAGACCGTAGATATAGTTGAATCGGGCAAGGTCTTCTCCCTGGGCGAGTTGTACCAAAAAAACAGCCACATTGATTCCGATGATCGTATTATTGACCACCGGATGATTTCTGGAAGGAACTGTATCTCGAATGGGAAACATTTATCTACTATCCGCGGACTGCACAATCCGCATACTGATATCAACGGATGGTGCCGAATGGGTTAATGCCCCTGCAGAAATAATATCCACCCCTGTTCCGGCCAGCTCCTTTAAATCCTTTTTGGTCACCATTCCGGAAACCTCAACCAGGGCTTTCCCATTGATCAAGGCCACAGCTTCTCTGATCCGGGAGATGGCCATATTATCCAGCATGATAACATCCGCCCTGGCATCCAGTGCTTCCCGGACTTGCGCCATGTCTGAAACTTCCACCTCTATTTTGACAAGGTGGGAAATACTGCCTCGGATTGTTTCGACTGCCTTGCCTATCCCGCCACAGGCAGCGATATGATTGTCTTTTATCAATACCCCGTCATACAGCCCCATTCGATGATTATACGCCCCACCCATGCGGACAGCA
>CAMBQS010000055.1 GCA_945870015.1 Desulfocicer vacuolatum DSM 3385 | reverse complement strand
TGATCTTTTTCCGTTCCTTTGGGGTAATCAATCCATTGCGGATCGATTGTTCGGCAAGATTTCGAAATCGGGCAATCATGTCTTTGGTGTCATACTCTACATAGGATAGAACATCTTCAACAGAGTCACCTTCAATCTCCTTGATAAATTCGAAATCTCCTTCCTTTGAAATTTTGATGCTGACGATATTTGTATCGCCCAATAGATTATGCAGATCTCCTAACGTTTCCTGGTAGGCCCCCACCAGAAAAATTCCCAGGTAATATTCTTCATCCAATTTCAGATCATGAAGGGGCAGGGTATTTTTCACATCGAATTGATCAATAAAACGATCGATTTTTCCGTCGCAGTCACAGGTAATATCCGCCAGAATGACATTCCGGGTCGGGGTCTCATTCAGCCTGTGAACCGGCATGATCGGGAAGAGATGGCCAATGGCCCAGGAATCGGGAACAGATTGAAACACGCTGAAGTTTCCATAATAAATGTCTGCAATGGAGGTTTCAATTCCTTCCAGTTCCTGCGGAATGGTTTTCAGTTTTTTTACTTCCTTGATGATCCGTTGAATTACATTCCAGAAAATGTTCTCACACAGTGCCTTTTCCCGCAGAGTGATACTGCCGTGTTTAAAGAGCTGCCGGATTTCATCCCGGTAGTAAATTGCATCGTTATAGCACTCCTGGAGATTTTTGATATGCAGTACCTGCATGACATCCATCAGTTTGAACATGAGTTCATGGGATTCTTCCGGAAGTTTTGAGGGTATCGGATAGGTTTCAAAACAGCTTGCATCCAGCACATTGAACAGCAGGACAGAGTAATATGCAACCGTTGCACGACCGGATTCGGTTATGATGGTGGGATGAGGGATGCCTTTTTCATCAAGGGTGCCCATGATCACCTCAATAATGTCCGCGCAATACTCGTCCAGTGAATAATTGCGGCTGCTAGTGAAGTTTGTGTGGGAACCGTCATAATCAACCGCCAGCCCGCCGCCAAGATCCAGGTATTTCATGGAAGCGCCTTCAAGCACCAGCCCCTCATAAACACGGATTGCTTCTGTAATGGCAAGACGGATATCCCGGATATTGGGTATCTGCGATCCAAGATGGTAGTGAAGAAGCTGAAGGCAATCCAGCATATTTGCTTCTCGTAACTGATCCACTACATGGAGAAGCTGTGTTGTATTCAATCCGAAAATGCTTTTATCTCCGCTGGATTCAGTCCAATGCCCGCCTGCTTTGGTAGAGATTTTGATACGAATACCGATCAGCGGTTTGATCTCAAGTGCTTTTGCCCGTTCCAGGATCAGGGGAAGCTCACTGGGCATTTCAATGACCAGGCAACAGATGAATCCCATTTTTTTTGCATAAAGCCCCAGGTCAATAAACTCTTCATCCTTGTACCCATTGCAGATCAGACAGGCTTCCGGATCTTTCAGAAGGGATATGGCGGCAATCAGCTCGGCCTTGCTTCCTGCTTCCAGTCCATGGTGATACCGCGAGCCAAAATGGGTTACTTCTTCAACCACCTGTTGCTGCTGATTGACCTTTATTGGATAGACACCTCTGTAAATTCCCTGATACCCATACTCCTTGATCGCATGATTGAAGCTGTCGTGAAGCCTCATAATCCTGGATTGCAGGATATCACCGAACCGGAGAAGTACGGGCATCCCCAATCCCCTGTCTTTAATTCCGGATATGATATCCATCAGGCTGACCGGTTTTTTGCCCTTTTTCCCTGTTGGATGAATGACAACCTCTCCTTTTTTGGAAATATCAAAATAACCGGAACTCCATTTATGGATGCTGTAGAGATCTCTTGCATGATCAATCTGCCATCGTTCCAGGATCGTTTTGTTCACCTTGTTCTTTTTGGAGTGATTCATTTTATTTTTTTCCGGATATTGGGTTAAACTTTTATTTCATCCTGCTCTTTGACAATATTTCATATTATACAGATAAATGATTTGATCTTCAACTGAAACCCTTATTTTTTAAAGGAACCGATTTTTTTAAAAGTTAAGACTGAGTGTAATACCGGATAGGTTTTTCAAAAAGGGATCATTATGGGATGGTTAAAGCTCCTCAGGAGTGAAGGCGACAATGTCATCAATTTTTTCTGCATTGGCGAGCAGCATCACCAGCCTGTCCAGGCCAAGGGCATTTCCGGCTGAAGGTGGCATGTTCGCAAGGGACTGGAGAAACCGTTCCGGCATGGGATAAACTTTTTTATCCATGGTTCTTCTTGATTCCAGCTCTTTCTCAAATCGGGTTCGCTGCTCTTCCGGATCTGTAAGCTCGGTAAAACAGTTACAGAGTTCAATCCCGTTGATATACAGTTCAAAACGCTCTGCCAGTTCCGGCTGAAACGGTTTTCGTCTGGCCAGAGCGGCACAGGATGAAGGATAATCATACAGAAAAACCGGTTTGCCATATCCGAGGCGGGGTTCGATTTCAATACCCATGATTTCATCGAATCGATTTTCCGCAAGTGCTTTTTCAACCGGTACGGAGCCATATTTCAGAAATGCATCCGCGACGCTGAGTCGATCCCAGGGAGGGCGCATATCTGTTTTTTGATTTCTGAAATAGATGGATGGGTCAGGTTGCACAGAACTGGTGACCTCCGACAACATATTTTCGCATTCAGTCATCAGGTCAAGATAGGTGGCGTTTGCCCGGTACCATTCCAGCATGGTCAGTTCGGGAATATGACAGTCACCTCTTTCTTTTTTTCGGAAACATTTGCAGATCTGAAAAATCTTTTCAAATCCAAAAGACAATAGACGTTTCATGCAGAGTTCAGGCGAGGTTTGCAGGAACCAGGAACCGGATTCCTCAGCATCAATATGGGCCTCCGGCGCGATCTCAGGAATTCGGACAGGGGTTTCTACTTCAAGATATCCTGCACAGGTAAAACAGGTCCGGATAGCCTGAATGACTTTTGAACGCAGCACCAGATTTTTTTGTATGCTGGTCTGTCTGGAGTAGCGCATGGCTATCTGTTGATCAGGGTTTTTTCATAAAATTTATCTTTTGTCCGGTTCTGAAGATAGGCTTTTTGATATGGGTCGGAACCCGCCTCTTCATACCATTGCTGTCCCTGTTCGATGCATCTGTCGCAAGCATCTATGGGAATGTGGACAGCAAGGACATGTGAACCTGTGTCCGCCGAAGTGTCGATACGAATTGCGCCCCCGCAATCCTTGCAGACCTGAATTTTTTCCCGCTGAAGTTCAGTGATTCCATCTGTGTCGTAATAGATTCTCCGGATTCGTTCCACAAAACCGTTTTTGGCTGTTTTTTGCAGTTGCTCGCTGAGCTGCTCCCGGTTACGCCAGGTCTCGAGAACGGCTTTGCCGACCTCTTTGATCTGGGCGGTTACCTGAGGAGATTGTCTGATTTTTTCCGGATCAAAATCCGGTTCACGGATTTTGCTGTAATCAAGGCCGGCCATGGCCAGAATAATGCCCGTATTCACATAAGGAAGGGCGCCTTCAATGGAATAGCCTCCTTCCAGCACGGCAATGTCTGCTTTGAGCAATGAGGTCAGCTCTGCATATCCTTTTGCAGAAAAGTTCATGTTGGTGATGGGGTCGGAATAGTGATTGTCCTGACCTGCGGAGTTGATAATCAGATCTGGTTTAAAATCATCCAGTATCGGCAGCACGACATTTTCAATGGTGTATAAAAAACCTTCATCGGATGTGTAGGGGGGCAGGGGAATGTTCAAGGTTGTTCCGGCAGCATTGGGACCGCCTGCTTCGTTGGTGAATCCGGAACCTGGATAAAGGGTTCGGCCATCTTGATGGAGTGAGATAAAGAGTGTGTTGGGGTCATGCCAGTAAATATCCTGGGTGCCGTCTCCGTGATGGCAGTCTGTATCAACAATGGCTACCTTTCCCACGCCATACGCGGCTCTCAGAAATTCAATCATGATGGCTTCAATATTTACATTGCAGAATCCCCTTGCACCATGAACAACGCGCATGGCATGATGCCCCGGCGGACGAACCAGCGCAAAGCCGCACTCCACTTTTTTTTCAAGAACCGCCATCCCGATGGTTTTGGCTCCACCCGCGCTGATAAAGTGGGATTCGGTCATCACATGCCAACAATCCGGCACACAAAAGTGTATCCTGTTGACATCATTGATTGTAACAAGGTCGGGCTTGTATTCCGTGATGCCTTCGATATCAAAAATCCCTTCTTCTAAAACCTGATCCTGAGTGTAGAGGAGACGCTCCTCTCTTTCCGGATGGGTTGGATCAATTGCCCAGTCAAAGGCAGGGAAGAAAACAAGACCGGTTGTTCGTTTGGCCTGTAGCATTTGTGGCTCCGTTATTGGGTAAAAATCAGCCAGTGTTCCATTGTATTAATCTGAAAGTTTTTTCAGAATCGATTGATATCGATGAATCAAACCGGGTTTCACCTGTGCTTTTATACGGATGTTTTTGCCGGTTGTGTGAAAGCCCCGTACCATATTGAATTGCTGGTCTTCAAGAAGCTCGATCTCAAGATCCTCTGAATCCGCTCCGGTTTCAACAGCCTTGTGTTTTAACAGATCGTAAGCGATTTTGATTGCTTTTTCCCGGGTAAAATCCGCACTGATATTTTTTTTGTATTTTTCTTCAGGTGAGGTCAGGATGCCTCTTTCGGTGTCGGCGAAAAGGGTTACTTCACAGGTGGTTCGCGCAAGTGCGGCTCCGATTGCATTGGCTACCTTCCATCGGGGAACCAGCGTCACCTTATAGTCAGATATTTTTTCAAAATGTTCGGCAAAATAAGGTGCCGGCCCGCCCAGAACCATAATTTTTTTGGGTTTAACCTGATATCCTTCCTGAAGCTCATGAACGGTGTAAACCGGTTTGCTGTTTATTTCCGCGACCATTTTTTCCGCTTCCATCAGTATCTTCCGGCACGCATGATCAAAAACCATATAGGCGGCTTTTTCCACAGGCACTCCCAGCTCAGAAGCAATGGTCTCAAAACCTTGGAAGGCTTTTTCCGTATCACCGTCTTCCAATTTACCCATAATGGCCAATGCATCCGTCGGTGTCGGCTGGTTGCCGCCATAAACCATGGCAAAGCCTTCACGATCCGGTCCGACCTGAATCTGTCCATTGATTATGCGGATTACACTGTCTCCTCCAATCCCGAGAGATTTGCTCTTTAATGATCGTATCAGGGTTTTGTAGCCCCCGAGTTCGATCCCAAGCGGATCCAGCAAGGGTACCTGATTGATCAGGATGGCCATATCCGTGGTGGTTCCGCCAATATCAAAAATAAGGGCATCTTCTTCTTTTGGTGAAAAAGCCATCGCTCCCATAATACTGGCGGCGGGTCCGGAAAAAATGGTCTGGCCTGGAAACCCGATGGAGGATTCAAAATTCATGGTTCCGCCGTCGGCCTTTAAAATCTGTATCGGGATGTTCATTCCCTGCTGATCCAGGGAACGTCGTACAGCCAGGTAAAATCTTTTGTGTATAGGAAATACGGCGGCATTAAAAAAGGTTGTTGCGATCCTTCGTTGAAAATTCAGATTTCCCGATACCCGATGACCCAGAAAAAATTCATCAAACTGATTCCGCAAAATGCGTCTGATTTCAAGCTCATGACTCGGGTTCCGTGCTGAAAATTTCCCAACGATTCCAACGTGGAGAACACCCTCTTTTTTGAGCTTCCGGCCAATGCTCTGGATTTCATCATGATCAATTTTTTCAATTCGTCTTCCCCGGTGATCAATGGATCCGGCGACCGGGTAAAATTGCTTGTTGGTCTGGAAGAGCATGGGATCAATCCCAGGTCCGCTGGAAACAATCATTCCGACCTCAGGCGTTTTTCCCTGAATGATGGAATTGGTTGTGAGGGTTGTGCTTAATACAATTCTTTTGATATCTTTCGGATTGATATCCGATGTGATTTTTTCAAGGCCGTCCAGAACGGTTTTAAAGAGATTGGTTGCATCTGTGTGAACCTTGATCTCTTTGACAATGCCCTGCTTGTCAAGCAGAACGACATCCGTATGCGTACCGCCCACATCAAGTCCTATTATCATGGTTTTATCCTGGTTATGATATCGAAAGAATGTGTGTGGCAAAAATGTTTATCGAATAAGAACTGTATCGTATTCACATTTCATCTCAATCCGATTCAATCAGAATCATGGGCTAATGGTTGAGTTGCCTGAAATAAACATCGTTTGTCACTCAGAACTACCGTAAAAAGTGTAACCTGTCAATAAAGAGTAATGGTGAATTCTACAGACATCGCCTATTGAAAGGTTTAGAAGAATTGAGTAGGGTACCCTCGCTTGAACAATCAAAGGATTATATTGGGGAGAAATCATTATTGAACGAAGAACTGACGAAACATCTGAACAAAACGCTTGTTATCCGGGGAAGGGAGATCCGCAACCGGCTGTTCCTGGCGCCCATGTCCGGTCTGGGGCATATTGCTTTCCGGGAGCTACTGGAGTCATATGGCGGATACGGTCTTCTTTTTTCTGAAATGTGCAGTGCCAGAGCTGTCCCGCAGGAAAACAGGCATGTTTCACCGGTTTTCAGTTGGCGGGATCAGGAGCTTGATCGGCTGGTGTGCCAGCTTTTTGGATCCGATCCAGACACTATGGCGCGAGCCGCCATGCGTGTTGAGCAGGAAGGCTTTTACGGGGTGGATCTCAATTTTGGCTGTTCAGTGGCGGCAATCTGCAAAAAAAATTGCGGGGCTGCATTGTTGCGGGACCCAAAGCTTGCTGCAGGTATTGTATCGGCAGTCCGGGAAAAAATTTCGATCCCTCTTTTTGTTAAATTCCGCACCGGATGGAAGGATGATCCTGAATATGCGGCCGATCTATCAAAGAGATTTGAGGATGCGGGTGCGGACGCACTGACATTTCATCCCAGGGTCGCCCCGGACAGACGATCCAGGCCACCGAAGTGGGAGTATATCGGACGGGTCAAGGATCGTGTTTCCATTCCGGTTTTTGGCAATGGAAACATTTTTGATGAAGAGGATTGCCGGATGATGTTGGAAAAAACAAACTGTGATGGAATTGCAATCGGACGGATTGCCATTGCACGGCCATGGATATTTTCCATGTGGACAGAGGGTTTTTCTCCGGATCAGAATATCTTTAAGGATGTTGCATTACAGATGAGTCTTTTACTGGAAAAATATTATAATCCGGAAAGGGCTGTAAAACGATTCAAAAAGTTTGCCATCTACTTTGCAGCCAATTTCCGTTTTGGCCATTCCATTTATTCAAAACTCTGCAAAGGCGAAACCATGCCGGAGATCCGGGACAATATTCAAGCTGTTTTTCAGACAGTTCCGGAGGTGGTTGAGAGGCCGAATATGAACCTGTTTACAAATTAGGTGCGAGATTTTTCCGGTTCAATGTGTAACAGCCGTGCAGCGTTATTTCCAAGGATGTCATTTCGTATTGCTGGGTTCATGTCTGCGGTTTCCAGTTCCTTAAAATACCGGGCAGGGGAAAGCAGCGGGAAATCACTTCCAAAAAGGATTTTTTCATGCCCGGCGATTGTGCAGGATAATGCGTATATTTCCGGATGATACAGAAATGGGGATGCGGCTGTGTCATAATAGATGTTTTTCAATACATCCCGGGTCTCTTTTTTTAAAAGCCGGTAAAAGAAAATTCCTCCTCCCCAGTGAGCCAGAACAATCCGGTTGTCTGGAAAGCGCAGCGGAATTTCATAAATCTGTAAAAGGGTGTTTGGCGTTTTTCCCGGATATTGGTGCCCGACCGGCTCATTGGTATGAATCAGCACCGGCAGGTTTTTCTGCTTGCATATCTCCATGATCGGCTGGAGATGGTTCAGGCTGTTCCGGTCAATGCCGGATTCGTAAAAGGCAAGCTCTCCAACCCCGGAAAGACCGGCCTGAATGCATCGTTCGGTTTCTTTTGCAGCGTCTTCCGCGGATGGATCAAAACAGGACAGCCCTTTGAACCGTTTGGGATATCTGGAAACAACCTCCAGGATATAGTCATTGCAGAATCTGCTGGTCTCCATATTTTTCCAGGGAAACCCGAATATGACCGACATATCGATCTGATTTTGATCCATGGAATCCAGGATGGTTTCCGCAGCCACCAGTTTTGATTTGGGGGAATCATATAAAAGCTTGAATGCCGGTTCATGGTGAAAATATCTCTCCCGGTTCCGACAGATCTCCTCCGGGAAAACATGGGTATGAAAATCGATGATCATGATTACCTTTCTTTACAGCAAAGTTTCCAGTTGTTCCTTCCCATCCATTCCGCCGGAGCAAAAAGAATCGATGGGAAGGATGTATTGGTTTTAATACCGATAGTGATCCGGTTTAAAAGGACCTTCAACCGGAACGCCAAGGTAATTGGCCTGTTCCTGGGTCAGTTTGGTGAGCTTTACACCGAGTCGGCCCAGATGCAGTCTCGCCACTTCTTCATCCAGCGTTTTCGGAAGTGTATACACCTTTTTTTCCAGCTTCTTTGTCGCCAGTTCTATCTGAGCCAGGCATTGATTGGTAAAGCTGTTGCTCATCACAAAGCTGGGGTGGCCGGTCGCGCATCCCAGGTTCACAAGCCTTCCTTCTGCAAGAATAACCAAAGATTTTCCGGATTTGAGGTTCCACTTATCAACCTGGGGTTTGATCTGAATTTTTTTGCAATCCGGGGATTTCAGCAGGTAGGACATTTCGATTTCATTGTCAAAATGACCGATATTACAGATGATGGCCTCATTTTTCATTTTTTCCATATGTGCACCGGTGATCACATGATAGCATCCGGTTGCAGTAATAAAGATATCTCCAATGGGAGCAGCTTCTTCCATGGTCAATACCTGGTAGCCTTCCATGGATGCCTGCAATGCACAGATTGGATCGATCTCCGTGATGATTACCCGTGCTCCGAATCCGCGCATGGATTGGGCGCACCCTTTTCCCACATCTCCATATCCGCAAACAACCACAATTTTACCGGAGATCATGATATCTGTTGCCCGTTTGATTCCGTCTGCAAGGGATTCCCTGCACCCGTATAAATTATCAAATTTCGATTTGGTTACGGAATCGTTGACATTAATTGCCGGGAACAAAAGCTCGTTGTTTTTTGCCAGGTGATAGAGGCGGTGAACACCGGTCGTTGTTTCTTCTGATACACCCAGGATGTTTTTCGATATTTTTGTCCAGAACTTCGGGTCTCTTTTGTATCCGGCCTTCAGCCGGTCTATCAGGCATCTCATGTCCGGACTGTCATAGGTTTTGTCCAGCAAGGATGGATCTTTTTCGATGGCAACCCCCTGATGAACATAAAGGGTGGCATCTCCGCCGTCATCCACAATCAGGTCCGGTCCGGTTCCATCGGGCCATACAAGCGCCTGTTCCGTACACCACCAGAACTCTTCTAGGGTTTCCCCTTTCCAGGCAAATACAGCGGCGGATCTGTTTTCGGCGATCGCTGCTGCTGCATGGTCCTGGGTTGAAAAGATATTACAGGTGGCCCATCTGAGATCAGCACCCAGTGCTTTGAGGGTTTCAATCAGCATGGCTGTTTGAATGGTCATGTGAAGACTTCCCATTACTTTCAAGCCTTTCAGCGGTTTTACGCTCCCATATTTTTCCCGGACTGCCATGAGACCCGGCATTTCGTTTTCAGAAAGCTGCATCTCTTTAAAGCCGAGATCAGCATGGGATATATCCGCAACCTTATACGGGAGTGAAAGATCCAGTTCTTGAAACATTTTTGAGTCAGCCATTTTTTTCTCCTTTTGTTATGTTTTATTGATTTTTATGGATTTGAATATATTGATCGCAAGTTGTTGCTCAAGAGGGTATGATTTCCGGGATTGCAGTGCAAAACCCGTTGTATGCAAAAAATCGGTTATTTCATCCGGATGAAAGCCCAGCCAGCGATCACCATAGGTTTTTCTCATGACTTCATCTTGATGTTTATGCAGATCTGCGATCAGCAGGGTTCCCCCTGGTTTCAGGATCCTGCACGCTTCAGCAATGGCGATGGCAGGGGCGGAAATATGATGTAAAACCATTGAAATAATAACCAGTTCAGCTTCTCCATCACTGAGGGGAAGATGTTCCAGCTCTCCGAGTCTAAGATCAGGCACTCCATTCTTGGATGAAAACCGTTTTCTGGTTTCTTGAAGCATTTGCGCGGAGCTGTCCACTCCAATCACTTTTTGAGCTTTTTGTTGAAGATGAATAATCAACTCACCGGTTCCGCATCCAAGGTCTACCGCTGTTGTGCATGGCTCAATTTCCTGTACAATCGCCTGGTTGAGGTCAAAACAGCCTAAAATTTCTTTTTTTAAAAGATCCCAATCCGTTGCAATGGAGTTGAAAAATTGTCTGGTTCTGGTGTTGCGTTCTTCAATCATCTGGGATGCCCTTTCAAGGTCTTTTCCCAGGGCAGGGTCTTTTTCGAAAATATATTGAATAGATTCGATAAACTTTCGGGGATAGGGTTGATCGGATACTGAATAAAATGCCCAGACCCCGTCTCTTCTGCACTTCAGAATTTCTGCGTCGGTCAGGATTTTAAGATGCCTCGAGATTCTGGATTGTCCCATGTTCATAAGTGCGACAATTTCATTAACGCTCAGCTCATGATGGATCAGGGTGCTTACCAGTCTGATTCGTGTGGCATCTGCAAGTGCTTTGAAGTAGTGTAATGTTTCCATATTATTATATCAAGATTTCTTGATATAATAATATGGATGGCAATCGGAGTCAACCTGTTTTTTATGTTGACTCAACAGATTGATTGAATTATCCTTTTAAGTACTTGAGCACATTCGATAATGGATAAAGGAGGCGGATGAATGGATTTAAAATTGCTGGGAGCCAATCTCGGATTGGAGAAGTCTGAGTTTATTGAGCTTGTAGAACTGTTTTTGAGAACAGCCAGGCAGGATCTTCAAAAACTTACTGCTGCGTACCAATCCGGAGATTTTGAGGCAGTGGCTGAATCCGCTCATTCCCTGAAGGGTTCTTCCGGAAATCTCGGGTTTATCGAGCTATCTGTTCTTTCAAAAAACGCAGAGGATAAAGGAAGAAAAAATGATTTATCCGATTTTGCTCAACTTATTGATTCCATACATCAGCAGATTGGGAAAATTCAAGAATGTTTTGAGCAATCCATATGAATAAGATTGATAAGATGAAATGAACGGATTTTCACACTTCACGGCAGTTCCGGAAGCCTCGCGCCTGAAAATGATCGCAGCCAATCTGGCGGAATATGAGGGGCAAGCCCTGGACCTGCATTGGATAACCAAAACCCAGGCATTGAAGGCGGATGAAGACCGAAAAAACTGCCTGACAGATATCAGCCAAGCTGTTGAACTGATGTTTCACCAAACCAAGCCCAAGCTTGGGCCGCTATCCCCCGGATGTGTCATCTGCGGTGAGGGCGGCTGGTCCTGCTTGTTCATCAATGGAAAATGCAACTGCCGCTGCTTCTATTGTCCAACATCCCAGGATGAGACCGGTGTTCCCACCACCAATCGGATTTCCTTTGATAAACCATCAGACTATGCAGACTATGTGAAATATTTTGATTTCAAAGGAGTCAGTATCAGCGGCGGAGAGCCTTTGCTGACCCTTGATCGGACCCTGAAACACCTGAAAGCGGTTCGCGATAAAATGGGGGACAGTCTGCATCTCTGGTTGTATACCAACGGGACACTTCTCACACGGGAGATCGTGCAGATGTTGAAGGATGAAGGGTTGAACGAGATCCGTTTTGATATCAGCGCCAGGGAGTATGATCTTGAAAAATTACAGATGACTGTGGGACAGATTCCCGTTGTAACGGTTGAAATTCCAGCCATCCCTGAGGATATGGAGAAGGTAGCGAGCCTGCTTTCCGTACTCTACGATGTCGGGGTGAATCATCTGAATCTGCACCAGCTTCGTCTGACTCCTCATAATGTGGTGAATCTCAAAAGCCGAAACTACACCTTTCTGCATGGGGATAAGGTGACGGTGCTGGAGTCGGAACTGATGGTGTTGAAACTGATGGAAACCTCTCTATCAAAAGGGGTGAAGCTTCCCATCAACTACTGTTCTTATGTTTACAAACACCGGTTTCAGCGCGCTGCAGCCCGGAAGCGCAGTGCGCGTTTTATTCTGAAAGAATATGAATCCCTGACGGAAAGCGGTTTTATCCGCACCATGGCTTTGATTGGAGATGCACAGGCATTGAAGCAAAAGGCAGATCAGTTGACAGCCCAGGGTGCGGGTTCCCATCTGTTTCATCTTACCGGTAACAAAACCTGTCTGTATTTCCATGAACAGCTTTGGCACTTGATGGATTTTCCTGCCTGTGATTTGCAGCTCGGCTATTCAGAAGCGGTTTTAAGCCCTGGTGTTTCCTATCGTCATGCCTTTAAAGAGGTATGGGTCAATCCCGCCAAGAAAATCGTTATTGAGAGGCAGGTACACTGTAGCAAATTACTTCTGAGTCATGAACAGCGATTGGTTTTTGAGAAAGGGGTGATCTGCCGTGAACCTGAGACAAGAAACACAGACGCCTGTCTGAACAGCCCGTTTGCTATGTTTGAATTCATCACAGCCGGACTTCAGCAGTACTTTTAGACAGCTTTTTTATGGAAAGGTTTTAATCCTTTTTCCAGAGAGTGTTTAAAGAATGTTTCGTCCAGAGGCGCCTGTCCATTGTTTTGAGGTTTCAGGGCTCGTTGCCAGAATGTTTCCATGAATTGAGCGCGATGCCGGCTCAAGCGGCTGATGGAAAATGCCGGAGGGAGTGTCAGACCTTTTGGAAATTTGCCTTTTTTCCGGAGGGCAGACCAAGCCGATGACGGTTGGTCGGCAAGGTTTCGGAAAGCCTGTTGCCCGAACTTGAGCATGTACAGGAAGGAGTGATGAGTGGAAATCGCTCCGGCCCATGGGTAGTGGTCCAGGTAAAATCCGGATGATAAGCGGGCAATGCTGTCTTCAGCATATGGGTTGGCATTGGATTTTTGTTCTTTGGTTTCAAAAAGGGGAAACAACCGGAAGTCGTCTCCCTGGCAGAAGAAGATCCGCTTCAGTCCATATTTCTCCGGACAGGCAGCGATATCCGAGCCGCCGGTAAGCCCGAATTGTCCAAGAATGAACAGGTCGATGGAAGACTGCTGATTCCGGATCAGTTTCAGGGTGGCCTGCAGTTGAGACCGTGTTTCACCGGGATGATCCGTAAAGGCCATCCAGGCAGTGGCGATGCCGGAATTGTGAAAGGCGTTGTTCACCTGGCAGATCTGTTCGGCAGTGATGCCTTTGTGCATATTTTTCAGCAGCTCGTCCGACCCGCTTTCAATGCCAAAGGCCACAGCCCTCAAGCCGGATTGATAGAGCATCCGGCAGCGTTCCGGGGTATAGTAGGGCTCAATACGAAAATCAGCCGACCATCGAATATCCGCTTTCAGGGCAATCAGTTCCCGGGCCAGGGACAATGCAAATCCGGGAGAGAGTACGTCCACGGAAAGATAGAAATTCCGGACACCATGAATCCTGGAAAGCTCGACAAGTTCGCGGGCGGCTTCTCCTGCTTCCATTTCCCGGTAGCCATGACTTCCTGAACGATTTAACCCGTAATCACAAAAAGAACATTGGTTCCAGTAACACCCTCGGGTTGGCGCAAACAGCAAGGTCCGGCTTGGGGCAAGGTAGCTGTTCAGATTCAGATCCGAGTA
>CAMBQS010000054.1 GCA_945870015.1 Desulfocicer vacuolatum DSM 3385 | reverse complement strand
ATTTTTTCCTCCTTTTGATCGTTGTCCATCCAGGCCCTGATGATACGACTGGCAATAGCGAGTCAGGTGTTGACTGTCAATGGCATTTTTTTCAATCCCGAGAAGATTTCCTTCCAGCCCCATGCTGAGGCCCAGCAATTGAGGATACAGGATGGAAGGAAGCCGATTATGGTATTCCTCTGTTTGGCCGGCGCGAACCTGATCAAACTGGATCTGGCAGTATGTGCATGCAACACAGATAAAATCTGCTCCGGCATCCTGTGCATTTTCCAATTTTTTACGCATCATGTAAAGCGACAGGGAATTGTTCTTCTCCCACAGCGGATTTCCACAGCACTCCAGCCTTCTTGCCCATGAAACACTTTCCGCACCCGTTACCTCCACCAGTTTTTCAAACAAGGTGGGAGCCAGCGGGTTATCAAATTGAACCACGCGGCTGGGCCGCAATGCATGACACCCGTAGTGCGGTGCGATTTTCAAATCCTGAAACGGATTCTTCACCTTTGCCTGGATCGCTTCCAGCCCCACATCATGGTACAGAACCGATAAAAGATGTTTAACCTGTATTCCTTCCTCCCAGAAAAGCCCTTCTCTCTCCAGGAGCTGATTGATTTTTATTCTTAATTCCGCATCTTCCCGGAGCCGGGATATAGCATATTTAAGGTTCCCGAAACAGCACTTGCAGGGAGTCAGGATATCCAGATCGTGTTTCGAAGCCAGCGCCAGATTCCGGGCAGCGGAGAATATGGAAGCAATCATATTCTGGTGACGGATGGGATATCCGCAGCAATTCATCTCAACATCAACCAGCTCGACCCCCATCGCGCCGAGCACAGCCCGGGAGGCAGTCTCATAATGCTTTAGATAATTCTCAATCTTGCATCCGGCAAAGAATATAAATTTCATTCCATATTTCCTTTAGAAGCGCAATCCAGACCAGCAGCCTTTTTTGGTGCAGCAGACTCCACCAGCCGTACTTTTTTCAGCCGGTCTGCCCCTATATTTCGCAATTCATATAAAATGTCAGTCACCCGGATTCCCTGCGGACAGTGTTCCTGACACTGGTAACAGGTCATGCAATCCCATACCATGCGGCTGCCCAAGGCCAGATCCTTCATGTCCAGTCGAAGAAGATTCATTACCTGCTGCGGTGTTATCTCCGGAGCAGACAGGTCTCCCGGCACGGAAACCACCGGGCAGACGTTTGCACAGACCGTACACTGGACACAGGCTGAAAAAGTCTCCGGAGCCATATTCCGAAACAGGTGATCTTCGGGTCCGGCAATATCCGAAATACTGTATTTTTCAAAAAGCGCCTCCCACTGGCTTGCGGATCGTTCCCGTATCCACTGATCCGGTTTCCCATGATCCTTTGCTTTCAGTTCTTTTTTCGAAGCCAGCCACAAATCATGAAGATGAATTCCGGAAGGACAGACCTGAGTGCATCGGAAGCAATCCGTGCAGGCGAAACTTCCATCTGAAACAGCCGCCCATCCGATTTGATCTGGTTGTTTTCCGTAAGCGATTTTCTTTACGGAAAGAAGTTTTTCAGACGGTAGAACATTGGGATTTGCCGTTACAAGATAGATCGGCATGACACTGCAATGAAGGCTGCAAAGCCCGCAATGGGTACACGCATCCATGCCGATGGATCGTTTCACAGCCCTGTTCGGGTCATCTTCTTCGGGCTGGAATTTTCCGGTCCGAATCATCAGATTGAGTGGAATGGAAATCATGTGAAAAAATTTACTGAACGGGAGATAGGCAAGACCGATGAAACAGATGATGAAATGAAAATACCGCAACCAGATATCCGCCCGGATGGAATTGAGCGTTTTTGCAAAGGAGCGCATGCTTATGGATATTGGATACGATACAAAAGCAGACGTTGGTATGGAATGGCAGACCGCGCAACTCTCTTCATGAATCATCTTCCCGGCTGAAATCCGTTCCGGCTGAATCATATCCACAGCTTCCGGGAAAACCACTCCATACTCCTTTGCCCAGTAGGATTGAAGCGGAGCCGTTTCTTCCGGATCATCGGTTCCCATATATTCCAGAACCATTTCATCAAAAATGGGAGAAGAAAAAATCTGAACCGCTTCCAGGAGAAACCCGGAAATCAGTATGGAGGACAGAATCAGAATCGCTGCAAGGTCGGAACGGTTGGTGGCTTTTTGAAACGGTTTTTGCCGGATTCGGCGAAGGGCGAAAAACAGAACCCCTGCGAGTACCAGTATCCCGGACAGATTCCGCAGAAACATGAACGGATTCAGGGTGGACTCATAATCGGAAAACAGCACCCGTGTAATCTGGTCATCCATGGCATGCATGAAAACCAGAAGGATAAACCCAAGGAAAAGAATGATATGAAACAGCCATCTGATTTTGCTGGTTTGAAATAGCCTGGCCTGAAGCAGGATATCCACAAAAAAAATTTTCAGAAGGTTCAGAATCCTCCGGCTGAAAAAAAACCGGAGCATGGTTTTACCGGCTGATCTCAGACGGCTGACAGCGGATTCGCCTTCTACATCGGGGCCTATGGAGATGCTGAACCATCGAAAAATTCGATACATCAATCCGAGAAAGCAGATGCAAAGAGGCAGATATAAGGTGATATTATAAATCATGACCATTCACCTGTTTCTGAAAAGCTTCCACAGCCGCATAAGCGGTTGCAATGGAAAGTCCTGAGCCGCATTTCATCCGTATCCAATCCTGATGTGCCAGAATCGATCCGGCTGCAAATAGAGAGGGAAAAGCCGGCTGACCGTTTTTGTCCAAAGGATGAAAGGAGTCATCGATCTCGAGACCGGCCATATTGATGGCATGCCCTGAACAGGCCAGAAAATCCGGGTTATGCCAGTATGTCCGGTTCTCCGGCTGATAAACCGGGAGGTTGAAAACCGTTTCCCGGATACCGGTTCTTTTCGCAGCCAGACCTTTGCTGAAAAAACGTCCGGTAGCCAGTATCACTCCTCTTGCGTGAATCCGGATCTGATCCATTCCTTCCCCTGCATACAGCAAAAATCCGCCGGTATCCAGCGCTGTCACCTTATCCACCTGCTGCTGAAAAAAAGCCTGCACCCCCAGCCGGGCCAGTTGATGCTGAAAAACCATCTGCAAACGAAGCCCCGGCATGGAAGGAGGAAGGCATGGAATTTCAAAAACCCGCACGCCAAGTCTTTTTTCCAGATCCGCGTGGACCTCCATACTTTTTTCAATCCCAAGGATGGCCGGAAAACCAACGGCTGATGTATCCTTCAGATGAGGCAGAATGGAGATGACCAGTTTTTCGCGACACGACGGGTTCTCCAGTTCTCTCGCCATCTGTTCTGGAAAAAGTTCATGAAAATGATTGGGAAAAGGAAGATCAATGGATCGTAAAGAGGGCCATATTTCGTTCATCGTTTCCTGAATCTGGCGGGAGCTGAACCCTTTTAACTCCGGAAACCGGATCAGCAGACAGGGTTCTTTTTCCTGAAATGCATCGACTCCTGCCATCATGGTATGAGGAACGGCAAATGTCTGTTTCAGGGTTCCCTGGGAAGTAATCACGGATTGATTCTGATTAGAATCCATATGGTAGGGCAGACCGGATTCTGAAAGAAAAGACAAAAATTCATCCATGGCTTTTTGTATCCCGGCCGGATGGATACGTGAATAGGGATGGGGATGCTCTTTATCTGTTGAAAGGCTATGAATTGCCGCCCATGGATCTTCCCAATTCTTTCCCGTTGATATGGGATAGACTGACATCAGATCCATCAGCCCGCTGAAAAAACGAATTCTCCCGGTGTGACCGATCACCATTGTAGAAATTCCGCGTCCGGCTGCAAACAAAGAAGCAGCCAAACCCGCCATACCACATCCGATCACCATCAGATCACATCTTTTTTCCGTAACAATCAAAAAGATTCCTCCTTTTCCGATTGTTCAAGACAGAATGTTCCGCAATGGATTGCCTCCAGCAGCTCAGACTGGGCAAGAGCCTGGTTCCACAAGAGAGGGTGCTGTCCCCGCCATCGTTCAGAGAGAAAATGTTTCAGTTGTCTGATTCCTTCATCAGCGTTCAGTTTTCCAAGATTATATAAATGGGCAGCCACCCGGACACTACAAAATGCGCCCTGACATGGACCTTTTCCAATCCGGCTTCGCAGGGCAATTGCATGGATATCCGGAGTCAGCCCTTCATCCAGGATGGATGCATGGAGTTTTTCCACAACACTGGCCGGCACCATCTCACATTCACAAAGCAAAGAATCTTCCGGATTCTGCTTTTCCATCCACAGCCGGGGAGAAATCCCCGGCTCGGTCCATTGTCCATTTTGGGTTTCCGGCAAAGGTTCTGTTTTGGTACTGCATAAAGCAGTAACCCGCAGCCTCCGGCAGATCAGATCGGCTGTTTTCTCCGCCATCAGTCTGAAAGTTGTCAGTTTGCCGCCGGTAATGGTGATAAAATTCTCCAGGCCGTCCTCCTGATGATCGATCAACGCAAACCCCCGGCTGACCTGGCGGTCGTTCTCAGCAGAAGCCGGTTGCAAGAGCGGCCTCACTCCGGAGTATGCCCGGATGTAGCGTGAATGAGCCAGAACCGGAACCATGACTGCGCCCTGATCGATAATCAGATCCACCTCCTCAACCGTAGGCGTGACCATATCCGGTGATTCAATACGAACTGAAGTGGTTCCCAGAATCGACACGGTTCCGCCGGGAACCAGAATGTCGCCGTCTGTTGCACGGCGCAACCGGTTGATTACACGACCGGCAATCCGGTTTGGAGTGACGAGCAGGGTTCCTTTGGAATAGATCATACCAATCGAAATTCCTGCCAGTTTTCCGATTTTCTGCGCCCATGCGCCACCGGCGCTGACAACCTGTTCCGCCTCGATTAAAAATGTTTCACCGGTTAAGGGATTGCGCAGACCCGCTGCCTGAATCCTTCCTTCATGGATATGAAAATCAGTGACTTCCGTATTTTTCAAAAATACACAGCCAAGATGCTGGGCATGGGATATGTTCTCAAGAGAAAGCCGGAATGGATCGATGGACGCATCCTGCACCTGATAAGCTGCGATGATTATATCCGAAAGCGCTGGTTCCATTTCCCGCGCGGTTCCGATGTCGAGCGGAGTTGCAGAGATCCCGCATGTGGAACAATAATACGGAAAATCGGCAATATAATTCTCATTGTCTCCGGCAACTGCGACGAAAAGTCCTCCTGTATCATCAATACAATGGGGAGCCAGCCTTTTCAGGATTTCGCTTTCAACCCTGCATTCCTTTGCAGCCTCGGTATCGGAAGCAACATAGCGTGCACCGCTGTGTAAAAGGCCGTGATTTCCACCCGATGCTCCGGCATTGATATCCTGCTTTTCGACCAGGATACACGGGATTCCCCGCAAAGCCAGATCCCGTGCCAGTCCGGTTCCGGTTGCACCTCCGCCGATGATCAAAACCCGGGTGGATTGTGTTTTGCTTTTCATTTTCATATTCCAACAATTAATCGATAAAAAAATTTCACTTGAGAAAATTATTTTTCGTTGCTATATTCGAAAATATGAGTTTTTTATTGTAAGTACTCATATAACATGAAAAATTCCGGATGTCATCTGATTTTTCAAAAAACAAAATATAAAAAATTATATTTTCAAAAACGAAAAGCATTATGGAAGACGGAAAAACGGAAACAATCAGACGCCGCCATGAACAGATTATCAACCTGGTCCGCGGGCAGGGGTTTGTCACCATCGAAGCCTTTGCCCGTCAGTTTAACGTCACCCCTCAAACCATCCGGCGCGACATCAACTCGCTCAGCAAAAAAGGCCTTCTTCACCGGTATCATGGCGGAGCCGGTCTGTCTCCCAGCACGGAAAATGTGGATTACTCCCGACGGAAAACCTTGTGTTTTTCCGAAAAACAACGAATTGCAAACATGGTCGCCCGGCACATCCCGAATCAGGCTTCCCTGTTTATCAATATCGGAACCACCAATGAAGCGGTTGCGAAAGCATTATACAAGCATGACCGGCTGCGCGTCATCACGAACAACCTGAATGTAGCCTCCATCCTCTGCAATAACCGGAACTTTGAAGTTATCGTCACCGGCGGTCTTGTGCGGAGCCGGGACGGAGGCATAATCGGTGAAGCGACCATTGACTTCATCCGTCAGTTCAAGGTGGACTATGGAATCATCGGCATCAGCGGGATTGATGAGGACGGCACCCTTCTGGATTTTGACTATCGGGAGGTCAATGTGGCAAAGGCGATTGTGGCAAACTCCCGGAAAGTGTTTCTGGCAGCCGATCATACCAAATTCGGCCGCAACGCCATGGTCCGCCTGGGCAGCATCCATGACATGGATGCTCTTTTTACCGATCAGCAGCCCGCGGCTGCCATGGCTGAACTGCTTTCCCTGGCCAATACAGAACTGTATGTGGCTGATGACGGAGCGGATCCGGAATAACCATCTGCATCCAGCCATCCTTCCGGGATGCAGGATGGCTTTCAGGAATCAACATTAATTCTTTTGATTTTCACTTTTGAAAATTAACGAAAAGTCTGATGACCCTGAATCCTGTTTATCAGAAGTGTGGATAAAACTATGGATTGATAAATAATTCCATATGGAAAACGCCGAGTTTTACATCGCCTTGTTCGTTTTGAAATACAATGCCATGCTTTAGGAAATTCACCAATCCTATCAAGAGCATTCAACACCTCAGTCAAAAAGGCATCTCCGAGGCCTGGAATCTCATAGTTGTAAAATTCGATGGCATCATCCAGTTCGATTTGAGCGATTTCCAGAAAATTTATCTTCATTTTTTATCTATCTGTATTTCTGAAGAACATTCTCTAAAGAAATCGCCCTGATTTTTCCTTGATCATATGCATCAATCCTCACCTCAGCCTCTTTTGCCCATAACTCGTCAATTTCTTTATCAGACTTATCAAGAGTGGAAATCAGTTTATCGATGAGTTGTCTTTTCGATCTATTCCTCAATAATTTCATTCTCAACAGCGTCTTCCCGTGGTTTACGCTGCGTCCGATGGCTGGTTATCTTTTCCCTGGATTTTTTTAACTGATTTTTTAATTTATCCACTGCCAGATCAATTGCCGGCTGCATATTTTCACCGGTCTCTTTTACATGAATATTTAATTTGCTGCCAATCAGATTAATTTCGACATTGCGGATCTCTTTTTCTTTGGAAAAAACCACGCGTGCTTCTGTAGGCTTATCGAACAGCTTATCGATCTTGTTTAACTTCTTTTCAACATACTCTCTTAATTTATCGGATGATTTAATGTTTTTAAAATTAACTGTAATTTCCATATCCAGCCCTCCTTTGCCGTTGTATTCAGGATAAACAATTTAATTTCAAGAAATTAAAAGGATAGGGCATCCCTTTATTCGAATCATTATATTATCAAGTTGGAATTGTATGTCAAACAAGAAATAAATACATGTGTTGTATGCGTCTGAAAAGAAATAAATTTTATAGAACTTCTCAGTGAGGGCCGCTTTTTGGCCCGAATCCGATGCAGCAAATGGTTCTACCTTTCTCTTCCTTTTCTAACGATATCTATAATCTCTTTTGTTGTGATATGTTTTTGCCATACTGACCCTCCCGAATCGTTTGATTTGTAACCATTTAATATTTATTGACAAAATACAAACAATAAATTAGACTTGAACAGTAATTTTTATGGTTCATATACCGGCAGGAATCCGAAAACCGGTGAGAAAGTGACCATCGTCCCAAAAAAATTGCCGTTTTTCAAATGCGGAAAAAAGTTGAAGGCGCGGGTGGATAAGGGATAATAAGAATCCCTACTGAACAAGCAATGGAGAAATAAAATGCCTGGTTTTTTAATTCGATGGTTGATTCTCACCATTTCAATAATGATCACCGCCTATTTAATTGACGGGATTTATGTGGCTGACTTTCCCTCCGCCTTCTGGGCTGCTGCGCTTCTTGGAATACTGAATGCCTTCTTCCGTCCCATTTTGTTTATCCTGACGCTGCCCATAACGATTTTAACCTTGGGTCTTTTCACCTTCATCGTTAATGCCATAATGCTGTTGATGGTTTCTGGTATGGTATCAGGTTTCCAGGTTGATGGGTTATGGACTGCTGTCTGGGGATCTCTTTTTATCAGCATCGTTAGTTGGTTGCTGACATCCTTCATCAGCGAAAAAGGACGGGTTGAATATATTTATATGAAACGAACCGGCAAGGATAGATGGGAATGAGTCAGTATAATTACATAGGCCAACAAATCAAAATCCGGTTTTGATAAAGGTACGAATCCATATCTATAATTGCAAGGACACACTATTTATTTTTTCTGTTCAATAGACCTTGCTGCCATCTTATCTACGAAACCAGGTGAAATCATTTTTATCCATATGCCAATTTTCCCCCGGAATGAAGTGATGAGGGTCCGTTTCCTGTTTTGCATGGCATCCATGATTAACGATGCACATTTTTCTGCTGTCATAATTTTTGACTCCTGAAGCGGACTTTTTCCAAGAGGTTTTCCAGAACCATCCATTGCTCTTCTATGAATTTCCGACAGGACAAAATCCGGAGCAATCATGGTGACGTCTACTCCTGAATCTCTCAATTCGATTCGTAATGAATCAAAGAATCCAAACATTGCATGTTTACTTGCCGAATATGCTGTCCGGGAAGGAATGCCGGTCAAACCAGCCAAGCTGGATACTCCCACTATCAACCCTTTTGTTTTTTTAATATAAGGTAAAGCATGATAAGTACAATACACACATCCGAGGTAATTCAATTGAATAATTTTCTCAAAAATTGACAGATCCGTAATATCTTCAAATGTTGTCCACATTGTCCTGCCTGCATTGTTCACAAGTATATCAATGCGGCCAAACTCTGCTATGGTTGTGTCGATTAATCTCTTACATGCCTCCTCTTGTGTTACATCTGTTGGCACAGAAAGCGCAGTCCCCCCCGTTTTTTCAATTTCAAGCTTCAGCCCATTTAAACGATCTTCGTTCCTGGCAGCCAAAACAACCTTTGCTCCATTTTTTGAGAGATCCATACTGAGAGCCCTGCCGATTCCTTCTGATGCCCCAGTAACCACAACTACCTTATTTGTAAAGTAAGGCATATATCCTCCTTGAGATTCTTTTATAAGTCTTTACCAGACGGATCAATTAGATCGTTATGATTCCTCATACTCCTGATACAACCTGTGAACAGTCTGGGCATGCCATTTCCCCCGGCCTGTAAAAGTCGGAATTCTTTTCTTCTCTAAATGCTCAACAATGCGCTCAAAGGTTTCACCCTTTTCACGCATTTTCAAAATAATTTTTTTAACTTCCTGATGGTGTGAATTTATGGCTTTTCCACTTTCCTTTTTTCTATGTGCAAAGTTGATTACCTTGATTCCGGTTTTAAAATGCTCCACCAATTCCGAAATAGAATCTGAAATTACATTTTCAGCAGATGCACTTCGTTTTAAAGCATCCGTCATCCGTTTGTGGTTCTCAGCAGTGACTTTTAAAAAGTCTTTAATCTCAGGCCCAAGTGCTTTGATCAATTCTCCCCAAAACGGTTCAATGCTTTGATCCCGGCTATTCTTTGTCCGTCTGTCACTGTCCGGTTTGGTTCTTTTTTCATTCTCTAAATATGGAGATTTGTATCTTTTCATAGTCCCCCGAATATTGATATTAGGCTTATGATTTTACATCTCAATATGGATTGTTTGCGAAAGTGGATTACTGTTGACATAACACATCAATTTTCTTTACACAATCAATTATTTACGGTTTCTTTAACCGTCGCTATGTTATGGAACCAAATTGAATTGGAATCGGGTGATGATGTGATGGTTTCCTGGTTGAAATTTTTTTGTGAAAGAGAAAAAGACCCGGAAAGGCCGGAATCTATCAACTGGTGAGAATGATGTTTTAATATAATGGTTGATTAAAGATGTTTTGATTCAAATATGGTTTTCAGGCTACCCCAAAACAGTTGCTCGCAATAATCATCCGCTAATTCACTTGCCGGATGTTCCATATCCTCATCGGTCATTTCCGAAACTTTCTGTTTAACCGTTTCTTCGAGATACCTACGATCATCTGCACAGGTTACAGCTCAAGGATATCCGAAACAAAGGCATCAGAGATTGGTGTGAAAGCATTTCTGATGAAACCGTTGAACAAGTCCGAATTGGCAGAAAAAGTCAGAAAAGTGCTGGATAGAATAATCTTTTAAGGCACAAATTCCAAAACACAACGTCCTGTATAATCCTGTATAAGACTCTTTTCACAATTTCGAACTGTTTCTGACATTGTTTGTAATTGGTTTGATTTCAGTTCGCCCCTTTTTTTATACCATTTTTTCAAAATTTGTCCTGTTTTATTGAAGGTATTCCAACTTTTTAGGAAATAATTCTGATTTACTGCACAATGTTCTTTTTATCAAGGACACAAATAACTGATATATCAATATATATTAGATCTGTCTTCTTGGCATAATTAGTGCTGGTAATATTTGACTGCAATAATTAGTATAACTGATATTTGATCTTGAGGATTTTTGTTTCAGTATGCTTGTGTAGTATTCAATTTTTAAGTTTTAATCGAAGAACTTGAAAGGTTCTCCCACTTTCAATAGTTTTGAAGAGCGAGGAAAAAGGACGGCTACTCAGAAAACAGCCGCTGAGGCTTTGAACGATTTTATCATACGGGCTCTGCCGAATCTGCTTCCTAAAAGCACGGCCAGGAAAAAGTCATAGTATTTTTGAGACTTGTTCAATCCGGATCTTTATCATCCACCCCGACAAACATATCGAGTCCGTAATTCGTAATTGCTTTCAACTTTCAAAAGGAGAGAAATAATGAAGGAAATTGAAACCATCAATCAAGCCGCAAAAATCGTAAGCAACCGGGAAGGCAAGTACCTGACCTTCAGCATGGCCAAGGAGGAGTATGGCATCAGTATTATCAAAATCAAAGAAATCATCGGCATGATGCCCATCACCTCTGTTCCGCGCACACCGACCTTTGTCAAGGGGGTCATCAACCTGCGGGGCAAGGTCATTCCGGTGGTCGACCTGCGTATGCGTTTCGGACTGCCTTCCATGGATTACACCGAACGTACCTGCATCATCGTAGTGGAAATTCAAGGCCCCACCGGTACCATCCTGATCGGCATTGTGGTGGACTCGGTTTCGGAAGTGCTGAACATCAAGGGAAACGACATCGAGGATACCCCTACCTTCGGAACGCGATTGAACACGGATTACATCCGGGGAATGGCTAAGATGCAGGGCGGCGTAAAGATCCTTCTGGACATCGACCGGGTACTGACAGCGGATGAGCTGGTATTGATCGATAAAGCAGCATGACAGAACAGTGAATGACAAATGGTGAATAATAAGGGGCAAATGATAATTCAAAACTATCTTTCAAAGGGGGTAGAGAACGTATGAAAACCAACTGGACCATCGGCAAAAAATTGATCACAGCCTTCACGACCGTGGCAGCCATTACGCTGTTGTTAGGAATTGTAGGGTACTATGGCGCAGTCAACTCCGGGCAGGCTATCAATGAGATCGGCAGTGTTCGTCTGCCCAGCGTAAGTTCCCTGCTGGTGATGAGCGAGGCACAGACAGCAGTGGACAGCGCTGAAAATGCATTGCTGAGCCGGGACATTGATCTGAAACTCAGGGAGGAAAAATACGCAACTTTTGCAAATGCCTGGAAACGGGCGGAAGAAGCCTGGAAGATCTATGAACCGCTCCCCCAGACCATTGAAGAAGAATCCACCTGGAAACAGTTCGTCCCGGCCTGGGAAGCCTGGAAAAAAGATCACCAGAATTATGTTTCCTTGAGCAGGGAATATGACAAGACTGTGGAGTCTCAGCGTAAAGGAGACGAATTCTATCAAAAGATGGCTGACCAGGCATTGAAAGTCAATCCAATCACTTTTGGAAAGGCAGAGAACCTTATCAACCAAATCGTGGAACTCTACCGCTCCAAGACGGATAATTCCCAAGCAACTTACTCCCGTGTGGATCTGCTTACGATCCATTCTCTGTTGACCATCAGTGAAGCCCAGACTGCCATTGACAGTTCGGAAAACGCCCTGCTGGATCGCAGTTCCGACCTTGGCATGAGAAAGGGGACATACGATAGAATCACAGAAGCCTGGAAGCGGGTGGATCTTGCATGGAAGGTGTATGAACCCCTTGAGCAGACTCCGGAAGAAGCCAAGCTATGGAATGAATTCGTGTCGGCATGGAATGCCTGGAAAATAGATCATGAAACCTTTGTCGGCCTTTCCAAAACCTATGATACCAATGTGGAAGCTATTCTGCAAAGTAATGAGATTTATAAAAAGATGACCCAGCAGGCGCTGGTGACCAATGCCGTGACCTTTTCCGCAGCGGAGGAAAACCTGAACAAGCTGGTTACCATCAACCAAACCGTTGCCAGGGAAGCTGTCCAAGTCAGCACAGCCGATGGAGTTTGGATGAAGACCCTCACGATGATTTCCATGATCATCTGTGTAGTCGGTGCCATGCTGCTGGGCTTTTTTATCAGCCGCAGCATCAACAATGCTTTGAAAAAGATAATTGACGGCTTGAACGAAGGCGCCGAGCAGGTTTCCGCTGCTTCGGGCCAGGTTTCCTCAGCCAGCCAGTCCCTGGCCGAAGGAGCCAGCGAACAGGCCGCTTCCATCGAAGAGAGTTCATCGTCATTGGAAGAAATGTCCGCCATGACCAAGCAGAACGCGGATAACGCCAATCAGGCCGATACTCTCATGACCGAAGCCCGCAAGGTGGTGGGTACGGCCAATGACTCCATGGGCAGTTTGACCAACTCCATGAAGGAGATCTCAAGGGCCAGTGAAGAGACCTCCAAAATCATTAAAACCATTGATGAAATCGCTTTCCAGACTAATTTGCTGGCCCTGAATGCAGCAGTTGAGGCTGCCCGGGCCGGAGAGGCTGGTGCTGGTTTTGCAGTGGTAGCGGATGAAGTGCGCAATCTTGCCTTACGGGCTTCCGAAGCTGCCAAAAACACGGCCAACCTGATTGAGGGAACCGTGAAAAAAATTAAAGACGGTTCAGAGATTGTGGATCGAACCAACGAGGCTTTCCAGCAGGTGGCGACAAGCAGCAACAAGGTAGGTCAACTGGTCAATGAGATCGCCTCTTCCTCCAGAGAGCAGGCCAAGGGTATCGAGCAGATCAACCTGGCCGTGACCGAGATGGACAAAGTCACCCAGCAGAACGCAGCTAATGCCGAGGAGTCTGCCTCGGCTTCCGAGGAGATGAACGCCCAGGCACAGCAGATGAAAAGCATGGTGGATGAACTCGTCACCATGGTGGGAGGCAGCTCCAACGGCTATGCATCTTCCTTGAAAAGCAGCAAACCGCAAACCAGCCGGGGCAAAACCGGACAGGGTCACCATGCCATGTCGCTTCACTATACGCCGATAAAACAGGCAGCCAAGGGAAAACACAACCAGGAGCAGGTGATTCCCATGGAAGATGATTTTAAGGATTTTTAACGAACACACACAGAAAGTGAATATCAGGTGGTAGCGGCTTCAACTATTCTTTGAAGCCGCTACCTTTATTTTTTCCCAGAAGCACCAGACATTTTATGAATTACCTAATTTATAACCGGAATTCAGAACTATAAAAACTATAGGGACGTTGTTGACAAATTGTACAAAGTATTTCGGATAACCACCAAAATCCAATTTTTTATGCGGCAGGAGCGCAATGAATGATTTTATAGCGAAGTCGTTCACTGTCTGAATGAATTAGGACTCGTTGGCAAAAAACAGCTTCATTTCCCGGCTGCAATTTAATTCTGATATCTTTAGCGGATTTGCGGGCGTTCCTTAAATTCTACACTCCTGTTTTTTGCTTACGAGCCCTTATTCATGAGTTTG
>CAMBQS010000053.1 GCA_945870015.1 Desulfocicer vacuolatum DSM 3385 | reverse complement strand
AAGGAGCTACGGTAAGTCCGGGGTGATCACCTGCATTACCGGGAAAGTTATCGGCATTGATTTCCGTTGAGTTGTCATATCCGTCTCCGTCGGAATCCTGACTGTTCAGGGATATTACGGCTTCGGCATTTCTTCCTGCATTTTTGTAGGCTATACCGTATTCGTTCATGGTTTCTTGAATATCACCGGCCCCGTCATAACCATAGGTTCGGTGGCACCACTGGCAACTCCCCAGCTCAACCGGTTTGTTTTTGCTATCCAAATATTCGCCACCTTTATGGCACAATGCACAATTATCAAGTTTGGTGCCCGCTTTGACTGGATAAGCAGTCAGGAATTTTCCCGCGTCCTTTTCCCCTTCATGATGATAGGCGGAAAAACCGACTGAACACCATGAAAAAATCAGTAAAAAAAAGACGCTGGATAATACGTTTTGTTTCATTTTTTTCTCCTTTATTAAAAATCCATACTAAATCGAACCGTTACAACATTTTCTTCGTTGACATAATCCACGGCCCCATCCGGTCGTACTCTGACCCGTATGGGGTCGGAAAAATCCGTGTGTGTAAAATCCAAAATAAAACGCTGCATGGGAAACAGTATCCAGTTCACAGCAATGCTGAAAGCATCTGCTTTTCTAACCGAAACATAAGAGGAATAATTGATCCATTCCTCATCCCCTGAAAATTGATCCAATCTGGCTCCGATACAAAACGCCCCCCAGGAACCATCTTCAGGGTTAAAAAACCGGTTTGGATAGAGCGGGTTGAGAACCCCCTTTGAAAGAATAAATTCTTCACCGGTCAGACACAACAAAGCACTGAAATACCAGGAACTAAAATTCGCATCTGTAGGCGGGAAGCCTACTGCTTTCAGGTCCGAATATTTCAGTTGAAAATATTCACTCTGGAGAGCAACAAATCGATAAATCCAAGCCATTTCATAATTGATCCGTTCCCGGTTTCCGGTTTCCTGCAATACACCAAACTTGGTATTGTGCCCCAAAACATAAATACTCCGGTCAGAAGCAGCCATACCGCTTGTTTTTATGGAAAGATCGATATTTAATGGGTCTACTTTGGCATAAGCTGCAGAAACGCCGACCTGAAAGGATTGGATGCTTTTAATAGGCAGTGTTTGAAATGGGGAGATCACGAATCTGCCGGCAGATTCCGGAGAATCCTGGTCTTGTCCGGAGGAAGACCCATCATCCCCATCTCCATTGAAGAGACCTATGCCGTAATGAATGATGTCCTGCAAAAAAGACCCGTGAAGCATGAGGCCGATATCTCTTGTAGAACCAATGTAATAGCCCATGGAACGTTCTGCAAAAAAAATTCCCTTATCCCTGGTTTGCCATTGAAGACTGAATGGTTCCTTGAACTGTCCGAATCGGATGGCATGCATACCGAAAACCGCTTCTCCGTATGCATCAACAAGGTTGTCGGTTTCATTTCCCTGAAACTCATACTGGAGACCAAAACGGAAAAACCGTGTAAGATCTCCTCTGAAAAGTAAGCGGGCTCGCCGAATATCAAAACCATTATCCGCCCGCCGGCTTTCTTTATAGCTTCGGTAATCGGTTTGAAAAGCTCCGCCAAGGTGAAGGGACATTCCGCCTTCCTCTTCGGATCTGATATAAAAGCCTCCATTATAACCAGCAAAACAGATTCGTTCAGCAAAGGCGTACTCTGCGGTACACAGGAAGATCAAAGAAAAAACAAGTACAAGCGATAATTTTTTTACTATTTGCTGGCGGTGATAAAGAGAAAACATGAGGCATTTCCGTTTTTGTTGTTTGAATGGTACGTTCGATATCCACACAGGTTGTCTTTGTCAACAATTAAAATGAAAATTAAAATAAAGCTAACTGTAAATAACTATAAATTACCATTGGCGACATGATATCCTTTGAGGCAGAAAGTTTTATTTTAAAAAGCTTAAGATTTTCAGGCAACCGTCCGATAATAACCAGTAGTGCTATGTTTTCAGGAGCATGGTGAAGGTAATGTTGTAATAAAAGGAAAAACACAGGAGGGCTCTTTATGCTTCAAGGAATCTCACCAGCGATTTCAGCGATCAACAATCTGGGGAAACGGATTGGAAATATTGCTAATAATGTGGCCAATGTTTCCACCTCCGGTTATAAGAAAAGCCAGACTACCGCAAGCTCGCTTCCTGCATATAATGTGAGTACAGCATCCGGAACTTCCCAGGTGGGAATGGGGTCTGCCCTTGAAGACATTTCACATATATTTCAACAGGGTGCCTTTGAGCCCAATGATTCGCCAACCAGTATGGCGATTGGGGGGGACGGTTTTTTTGTTGTTCAGGATGGAGAGGGAAAATCGTACTATACCCGAGAGGGGAATTTCAGTTTTAATCAAACCGGCAGCCTGGTGAATTCTCAAGGTTTTGTTGTACAGGGCTGGAGGATCAACCCTGAGACTGGATCACCCCAGGGTTCGCTGGGAAATATATCCATGACCCTGTTTACCTCATCAGACGGTCACAATGCCGGTGAACTGGAATCGATTTCAGTCAGTCCGGATGGTGTCATTACCGGAAATTACACAAACGGCAATCAGGAGGCGCTTTTTCAGGTGGCAACAGCAAAATTTCAGAACCCCAATGGTCTGGAACAACTTGGAAGCAACCTGTTTGCAGAGACAGGAGATTCAGGCATAGCCATTACCGGAAGTCCGGGTACCGGCGGATTGGGCCGTATTGTTCCCAATGCATTGGAGATGTCCAATGTAGACCTTGTGGAAGAGTTTACAAGGCTCACTTTGTTTAAGCGGAATTTTCAGGCCAATTTAAAAGTGATCGAGGTAGAGAATGAGCTGAAGGGGGATGTCATCAATATTATTTCCTGAAAGAAAATCGGATGGGAGGGAGATCCCCATCTGGATCAAATGGATTTGCAGGCATCCATCAGCAGCCGGATATGGTTTCTTTCTTCATCACAAATCTCTTGAATTGCAATTAAATCGTTTTCTTTGAAAAGCTTTTTAATTTCATGAAAATACAACAGAGTGTCTTTTTCAAACTGGATAGCGGTCCGGATCAGTTGTTCCAAGGTCATGGAAGGCTCAAACTTCAGAGCGTCTGTTATTTCGGAAACCAATAACCGGATAAACATTCCGTATTCTCCAAAAAGTTGATCTTGCGAAGCCGGATTACCGGTGATTTTTTTTGAGAGTGATTTATACATGGCCTCATGTTTCTGCTCCTGTTCGATCAGAAACAATAGCATGGATTTGATTTCATCATTATCCCGGACCGATGAAACGGCATTTTCATAAAATTCCTTTCCTCTTTTTTCCAGCCAGATAGCGACATCTATAACCGATTCAATTGTTTTGATACTGTCGATGAGATCAAACATTTTTTCTCCTCGTAAAGAGGCAGATACTTCTATGGTAGGGTATCTGCCTTTTTGAAATGGCCGCCAATCAAAAGTAATTATTTTTTAGGATGGCATTTTTTGCATGTGGCGGGAGCCTGCTTGGTATTATTCTTTTTGTTAAATTCCTTATGACAGTCCAGGCAATTGTTGTGGATGGCTTCATAATGATAGGTCAGTTCATCTTTTCTGGGAAGTTTTCCTTTGGGTTTCTTTTCAGTTTTGCTGTGACACTCAATACAGTTTTGAACAGTATCCCCTTCTTTCAGATTGGTCAGGGGTTTGGCGTTTTCATCATGGTGGCAGTCTCCACAGCCGACTTTGTATTCAACAACATGCTTTTTATGGGTAAACTCAACAATACCTTTTGTGTGTTCCTTATAGGCCTTGTTTTCCATCTTGATGACATCCTGAACAGCCGTTCCCGCATAAAGGACTCCCGTACCGGAAACAAAAATAACAGCGATAGCGATCAGTGCAATTTTAGACAAAGGTTTCATTTTCCTCTATTCCTCCTTGGATCGATAGTATGTGAAAGAAAAAGATTTCAATAAAGACATAGATTGTAAAGCAGAAAAGGCTTCCGCGAATTTATCAAGTACACAATGGGATGTCAATTCAATAATAATCTGCGTGTAAGGCCGGATAGGCGTTCTTTCGGCTTATCGTTATTCACGGCAGCAGATAATGCCTGGCGGGTACCGATAAGGATAACCAGCTTTTTCCCCCGGGTCATGGCTGTATACAAAAGATTTCGTTGCAGCATAATATAATGCTGGGTCAGCAAAGGCACAATCACCACCGGATACTCCGATCCCTGGGATTTATGGACAGAGATTGCATACGCCAGGGATAGTTCATGCATCTCCTCTGCTTCATAAACTACCGTTCTGCCTTCATAAACAACCGTCACCTGCCGGGTCTGGTTGTCGATGGATGAAATGGTTCCAATATCCCCGTTAAACACTTCTTTTTCATAGTTGTTTTTCAGGTGCATGACCTTGTCGTCTTTTTTATAGGTAACTCCCATGATTTCCATTCCGTTTTTTCCCGGATTCAGGATGTTCTGAAGCTCCTGGTTCAGATTGATCGTTCCGATCAAGCCCTTGTGCATGGGAGTCAGCACCTGAATGTCCCGGATGGGGTTATAGTTGAATCGATGGGGGATAGATTGGGAACATAAGATTTTTATGGTTTCGACTACAGCAAGGGGATCGCTTTTCTGTATAAAATAGAATTCCGAGAGTTCATCATCTGTTTTAGCTGTTTGAAAATCAGGAACTTCTCCTTTTTGATTCCAGTCTCTGACCATATGGGCATTGACGATAATCGGACTTTCCTGCGCCTGCCGGAAAATGGTTTTCAGATAATAGACAGGAATGACGTTGGATTGAATGATATCTTTCAGCACGTTTCCCGGCCCAACCGAAGGAAGCTGGAAAACATCCCCCACAAGGATCAGAACAGAGGTTACCGGAACAGCCCGGATCAGATGAAACAGCAAAAGCGTATCCACCATGGATGCTTCGTCAATGATGATCACATCCGCGTCAATGGGATTGTTCTGGTTGATCTCAAACCGCTGCTCTTTTAGATTGTATTTCAACAGACGATGGATGGTTTTGGCATCCCGCTGAACAACTTCAGAAAGACGTTTGGCCGCACGTCCGGTTGGAGCGGCAAGCACAACCAGTTTTCCCAGCCGTTCAAAAATAGCATTTACAGACCGGATCAGCGTGGTTTTTCCGGTTCCAGGCCCTCCGGTGATGACAGCGGCACGATGGTTCAGGATCTGTTCCAAGACAGTTAGCTGTTCAGTGGAGAGCTGGATGGCAAGCTTTTGCAGTATTTCCTGGGTAATCTGTTCCGGATTCATTCGGAGCTGCGGCATGGGAACGGATAGCAATGCCTTGAACCGGTTGGCAATTCCCTGTTCAGCCTGATACAGCTCTTTGGAATAGACAGCTTTTCCATCTTGTGCATTTTCATGATCTTCGATCACCACGCTGCCCTTGTCCGCCAGTTCTTTCAGGGAGATGGCGGTGGTTTCCGGATCGATCTGGAAGGTCTGCCGGCACTGATCAATGATTTTTGTATCCGGAAGAAAGGTATGGCCGTCATTTTCCCCCTGACCGATAAGGTGTTGAATACATCCCCGAACCCGCTTGGGGTCGTTTTTGGGTGCGCCGTTGTATTGGGAGATGGTGTCGGCAATCACAAAGCCGATACCTGGAATATCTTCGGCAAGCTGGAAAGGATCGTTTTTCAGGATTTCCAATGCACCTTCTCCATATTCTTTCAGAATAAGGGCACTGTATGAACCTTTGACTCCCCGGGCCTGCAAAAACTGCATCAGTTCCCGTACAATATGATGTCCTTTCCATGAAGTTACAATCCGCTGGGCTTTTGCCCTTCCGATTCCATGCACTTCCGTCAGTTTTTCCGGATACTGTTCGATGATTTCAAGTGTTTTGGGGCCGAAATACCGGACAAGTCGTTTTGCGATCAATGGGCCGATGTTTTGAATCACACCGGACTCAAGATACTTCTGAATTCCCTCGACCGTTTCCGGCAGGCTGACCTCAAATGTTTCAATCTTGAACTGCTGCCCATACCGGGGGTGGGTTTCCCAGTTTCCGCTTACGCGAAGGGTCTGACCCGGTGAAACCCCTGCCATGAACCCGACAATGGTAATCATGCTGTTGGATTTTCCGGTGGCCAGCCTGGCAATGGTATAGTGGTTTTCTTCGTTCTGAAAGGTAATCCGTTCCAGGTTTCCCTCGATCATGATCATGCGGTTTGTATGCTCCCTATCATCCACTGGGCAGCATCCAGAAGCTTTTCTGCCACATAATCTAGAATAATCTGTTTTTCAGCCAGAGTTTTCATTGCCGCCCGGCCGTTTCCGGTTTTGACCAGGATCAGTTTCCCGCATCCGGCATTTTGAGCGCATTCAATGTCTGTAACACTGTCCCCCACCATGAAAGCTTTTTTCATGTCGATTTCATATGCATGCTGAGCCTGTTGAATCAGGCCCGGCAGGGGTTTGCGGCAACGGCAATGTTCATCCGGAGTGTGGGGGCAACAAAAGATATCAGTGATATGACCGCCGGAGGCTTCGACCTCCTGTTTCATCATGGAAAACATATGTTCCAGCACGGAAAGCGGTACCATTCCCCGGTTGATCATGGACTGGTTGGTAATCAGGAAGATCTGAAAATTGTTCCGGGTCAACAGCCGCAGGGCTTCCAGGCTTCCATCAATAAAGGCAAACTCCTCCCAGCTTTTGATATATCCGGGAGAATCAACATTGATCACACCATCCCGGTCCAGAAATACGGTTTGTATCTGTTTTTTTTTCATGGACTTTTCAAACCACTATTCAGCGACAATAAAAGCATCGGTATACCCTGCTTCTGCCAGCAGGCTTTCCTCCTTCATGATCTGCTGAAGAGAGGTGTATTTCCCGACCCGTACGCGGTAGAAAATTTCCTGTCCGGCGTCATACAGGGAAATGTGTGCATTCTTGTATTTTGTATTCAGATTCTGCACAAGCCTTTCTGCATTGTCTTTGTTCTTGAATGCGCCGACCTGAAAGGTAAACGTACCGGAATCATAATTGACAGGTATAAATTCCGTAGGTGTTTCCGATGGCGGGGTCGGATTTTTGGCAGCACCTAAAGCAACCACAACAACCGGCGCTGTTCCGGGTCCGACCATATCGAGTTGTCTGGCGGCTGTATAGGAGAGATCGATGATCCGGCTGCCCACAAACGGGCCCCGGTCATTGATCCGGACAACCACCTCTTTATCATTGTTTGTATTATACACGCGAACCCACGTTCCAAGGGGAAGGGTTTTGTGCGCTGCTGTCAGGGCGTACATATCATAGATTTCACCGTTGGAGGTCTTTTTTCCGTGGAACTGTTCTCCGTACCAGGAGGCGATTCCGTCCTGCTGGAAGTCTTTGGCGCTGGGAACGGGTTGATACCATTGTCCCAGAACCTTGTATGGTTTTGGGTAGCCGGGTAAGGCTTTGGGAGGTGTCGGCGCAGTTGGCCGTCCGGCACAACCGAAAGCAAAGGTCATGCAGATAAGGAAAATAATGAAAAATCGGATGAAACCGGAAACCGGATTCAAGATAACATATCTATTCATGAATGACTCATTATTTATAAGAATATAGATTCTTTCAGGCTTTAACACAGGTTTTAATAATGATTCAAACTGTTTTATCGATTAATTGTATTTTTTTTCATTAATCGGATGAAGGTTTCATTCCGTCTTCAGCTAAATGGCTGACTTGCAACCGGACGAAACGCGTGTTAATAAAAGAGAAGATCTTGCTTCAGTCTTATTATCACATCAGGATATCACGGGTGCCTCAATATTGTAATTTACCTATACCAAGGGGAGGAGAAGACGATGATTACAAATGCTGATGGGTATCGAACGCCTGTCATTCTGGCAGTGCTGTTTGTGATTTTCAATTTCAGTACAATGGTGGAAGCGGATCCAATAGCGGACTTGTCAGCCACAGATCATCTGCAATCCAGTCTGATATTGACCAGAGAAGATATGTCACATATTTTTGCCGGGGATCAGAATATACCGGTTCCTAACCTGGAAACAGGTGGAGCCGGGGTTGATTTTGGAAAAGTACACAAGTATTTGGGTTACAGCACCATCCTGTTGGCAGGAGTGGCAGCGGTCACAAGCTCAACCAAGTCCCTCCATTATGGTGCTGCATATGCAACCACCGGAACAGCCCTTGCAACCTGTTTTACCGGATACTATGAATATCGTGATCGCTTTGATCTGGAAAATGGGTTTTTGGACGAGGATAATCTGCATATCCTTCTCGGAACACTCGGAACCCTTGGTGTCGCAACAGCCGTTGCGATTGCAGATTCCGGTGATAATAACAGCCATGCCGGTATTGGTATAACCGGCGGCGCTTCCATGATGGTTTCCATTATCGTGATCAAATGGTAGTTCTGACAAGGGCAGACTATGACGGACATAAGTTTGTAATGACATGATCCACATGATTTTTACCGGAATTTTATTGGGCCTATCCGCAGGCTTATCCCCCGGCCCTCTTCTTGCCCTCGTAATCGCAGAAACTCTTCGGCATGACATCAAGGCCGGCATCCGGGTGGCTCTGGCCCCGCTGATTACGGATTTTCCGATCATTGTCATCACGGCTTTTGTATTAAACCATCTTTCCCATTTTCACATGATCCTGGGGTGCATCACCTTGACCGGAGCCTGTGTGGTGTTGTTTCTGGGGTATGACAATCTTCGGGTCAAGCCGGTTGAAGTGAATACAACCCTGGTAAGACAAAGATCCCTGTTAAAGGGGATTTTCGTTAATGCCATGAGCCCCCATCCGTATCTGTTCTGGTTCAGCGTTGGCGGACCGATCCTTCTGAAGTCGCTGGAAAAAAATTGGATAACCGGGATCCTGTTTTTGTGCGGCTTCTATTTTTTCCTGGTTGGTTCAAAGGTTGCATTTGCCCTGCTGGTCAACCGATCCCGCTCATTTCTTCAAGGAAAATCCTATCTTGTTATCATGAAAATATTGGGGCTGCTCCTGATTGGATTTTCTTTTTTTCTTTTTCAGGAAGGTCTGGTATTGTTGCTTCATTCTTGAGCGCGGTTTCAATACAACTGAAAAAAATCATGATGCATCCTACAATGAAAAACAGGAAGAGAAAATGCCGGATAATGGATTGAGAATCTCCAGTCAGATCATAATTCCCGTAAAAGAGATCGAAGTAAATGCGATCCGTGCCCAGGGCGCAGGCGGTCAGAATGTCAACAAGGTAGCTTCCGCCGTGCACATCCGTTTTGATATCAGGGGGTCTTCCCTTCCGGATTTTTGCAAGTACAGGCTGCTATGCGTAAATGACCATCACATCACAAAGGAAGGCGTGATTGTGATCAAGGCGCAGCAGCACAGAAGCCAGGAAAAAAATCGGGATGACGGATTGAACCGGCTCAGACGGATTATTATGAAAGCCATGGCCGTACAGAAAAAACGGAAGAAAACCATGCCCACCCAAAGCTCACGGGTCAGGCGCCTGGATGGAAAAACCAGGCGGGGGCAGATCAAGAATCTACGCAAAAGCATCCGGGAGATTTGAAAAAGAAACGCCATTAAACAAGATATCAGAAACTATTTTCATTTTATGGAAAATCAGCAAAAAATTCAGATTTTCAAAGAAAAGAGAATTGTCAATAACTTGTTCATTACTCCATAACAACCTGGAAACGAAAATAAAAAACAGCATTCATTTTTTTTGAATCGATTCTTGGGAGAGGAGAAAAAAACCTGTTATGTCAAAATGATATTATCTGTCAATAATTGTCCGGGAAAGGAACAAACAATATCCGGATTATCCGGTTTGACAAGGCACCCTTGTATTCCATATAGGAGCTATCATAAAAGCAGTTCCCTATTCTGATCCATTATCCAAACAAACCGTTATGCAAGAAGGAGTTAGAGTATGATTTCACCGTCTTTTGATATCTATCAATTCATTGAAAATGTGAAAGAAAAAGATGCCTCAGACCGGGTATATCTGGCGGAGCAGGAAGCGGTTCAAACCTGGAGACAAAGCTATACCCGAAACGGCTCCCTGTCTGAAGAACAGAAAAACGGAATGTTATATGAGAATAAGCTTCTCAAAATTATTGATTATATCCGGTATGGCATCGTTCACAGGGATATCTCGGAAATCGATCCGGAACTGCTGAGCGCCATTAGATAATATCCCGAACACCAGGCTGCCCCCAAACAGCCTGGTGTTTTTCCTCCAACAGCCTGTTTGCCCTCCCCTATTCCTGAATGCTCCTTCCAGTTATTGGATACTGTTTGTAAGCCATCTGTAATAATAATATAAATTCATATGGTTCATATTCCATTCTTTGGTATTGACTAACCATCATGGTCATGATTGTTTAAAAACAATTGTACGAATGGGCATCTAAAAACTGCGGGTTTGCTACAGATAAAATTGAGTAAAGCCATTTGACCCAAACAGGTTATAATGCTCCAATTTCACGAACCAAAACAAGGAGGTTTCATGGAGCAAATTGAAACGAAAATTGAAAATGGCGACTGCCTGGAAATACTGAAAAAATATCCGGATAATTTTTTTAATTTAATTGTCACATCGCCGCCTTATGCAGATAGCAGAAGTAAAACATATGGAGGTATTAAGCCAAACGAATATGTGGACTGGTTTTTACCAAGAGCAAATCAATTTCTTCGTGTATTAAAATCAGATGGTACGTTTGTTCTCAACATCAAGGAAAAAGCGGTTAATGGTGAACGTCACACGTATGTTTTGGAGTTGATATTGGCTTTGAGAAAGCAAGGCTGGTTATGGACGGAAGAATTTGTCTGGCATAAAAAAAATTGTTTTCCCGGCAAGTGGCCGAATCGTTTCAGGGACGCATGGGAGCGTTGTCTTCAATTCAATAAATCAGGTAACTTTAAAATGTATCAGGAAGAAGTTATGGTTCCAATGGGTGATTGGGCGAAAACCAGGCTGAAAAACCTGAGCCGGACAGATAAAACCAGAGATGAATCAAAAGTGAATAGTGGTTTTGGAAAAAATGTTTCAAACTGGCTGGACAGGAAAATGGCTTACCCGACGAATGTATTGCACTTTGCCACGGAATGTTACAATAAAAATCATAGTGCGGTTTTTCCAAAAGCCTTACCTGCATGGTTCATAAATCTATTCACAAAAGAACATGATTGGGTTCTTGACCCTTTTTCCGGATCAGGAACAACATCAGAGGTCTCACAGCAAATGAACAGAAATTCCGTAGGCGTGGAAATATTACCTGAGTATTGTGCACTGGCCAGGAAACGAACAACCCATTATCAATTGAGACTATGTGAAAACAAGGCTGAATATGAAACCAATACCTCAAGAGAAGATAGTGACGTATGTCGAGCAACATGTCCCGGAGTTTCACAAAAATCGCATCGAAAAACTGAAGAAGCTCAAATTGAAGGAGGTTCTCAAGCGTAAAAATCCCTATCTTTTCAAGGTAAAATATATTTCCACTGCTGGAGATTTTGTGAAAACGATCCTTGATGCTTTCCTTTCCTCTCAGGAAGAAAGCCTGTTTGGAAGCTTTCTTGAAGAGTTGGCGGTTTTTGTCTGTAATTATGTGTATAATGGTAATAAATCATCATCGGAAGGAATCGATTTGGAGTTTGAAAAAGATAACACCAAATATATTGTTTCGATAAAATCCGGCCCGAACTGGGGTAATTCAAGCCAAATCAAACGAATGATAGACAATTTCAAAAAAGCAAAACGTATTCTTGGAACCAATACCTCGGCATCTTCAAATGTCATTGCTGTTAATGGATGTTGTTATGGAAAGGACAGTACCCCAGATAAAGGCAATTACTTAAAATTATGTGGGCAGCGGTTTTGGGCCTTTGTTTCCGGCAACGACAATTTGTATACAGAAATCATTGAGCCTCTTGGTCATAAGGCAAAAGAAAAAAACGAGCAATTTGTTGAAGAGTATTCAAAAGTTATCAATAGATTTTCTTTTGAGTTCATGGAAATGTTTTGCGATGCATCCGGCGCAATACTTTGGGAAAAAGTCATTCAATTTAACTCTGGAAAAGAATAAAGTTCAATCGTTTGTGAAAAAGAATTTTGATAAGATGAACAGTTTGGAACATGGCAGGTTTTATAGTTTGTTTGAAGGAATCATTTGATGGTGATAAATATAAGCAAGTTATTGTTCGATAGTTATCTGGATTAATTCATTTAGAGAAGGAGTCTCAAATGCGGCTGGATGGCAAACGAATCGCTATTCTCCTTGCAGATGGCGTCGAAGATTTGGAATTCTATGTCCCCTGTATGCGCCTGCAAGAAGAAGGGGCTGAAGTGATTGCTGCTGGAATCACGCTGAATGCTATTCGCGGTAAAAATGGTTTGGATATCACTCCGGTAGCGACAATTGAGTCCCTGCAAAGCCAGGACTTGTTTGCGGTAGTGGTACCGGGTGGATGGGCGCCGGATAAATTGCGTCGATATCCTGCTGTGCTCAACCTGCTTCTGGAGATGGATAGCGCAGGTAAGATAATCGGTGTCATTTGTCATGGAGGACTTGTGGCTATCTCTGCGGGAATCGTTCGTGGCCGTCGCGCCACAGGATCACTTGGCATCAAGGATGACCTGGTCAATGCCGGGGCAATCTGGGTAGATCAGGCGGCGTTTCGGGAAGGTAATCTCATTTGGGGCCGGATAGTGGCTGATATTCCGGCATTCTGCAGGGAGCTGGTTGCAGCCTTAGTGGAAGCAGCCGGGATTGCATAGTAATTCAATTTTGAAACAGGAAAAATATACCTGTGAAAGGTCCGGCTATAGGAGAAAAAAATAAAAGAGTATGCAGAGAAGATGTCTGTGCTAAAAACAGCAATCAATAAAGAAATAGAAAAATGCTGAACGCAAGAAAGCCTCCGCCTTTATGCCGGGCGTAAACCATAAAAATATAACTTGCCATCATTCAAAATAAGCACTATAATTAATCCATAATTATGGTCTAAATAAAAACTTATAGGTGTAATTATGGAATCCGTATTAGCAAGTTGCTCCGTAAGCATTTCAGAATTAAAGAAAAATCCTTCCGCCCTCATTGAACAGTCTGGTGGTGAGCCTATCGCTATTCTTAATCATAACAAGCCAACAGCTTATCTCATCCCGGCAAAAACATACGAGGCGCTGCTTGAAAAAATTGAAAATTTCCAAATAGGCGTTATTGTTAACGAGCGTCAGCATGAAAAAATTTCAGCCGTGGCAGTAACATTAGATGAGCTATAAATTAAAATTTCTTCCAACAGCACTTAAAGAATGGAAAAATCTCGACAATTCGGTCCAGATTCAATTCAAGAAAAAGTTACAGGAGCGTCTTGAGTCACCACATGTGCAAAGCTGTCAGCTTTCAGGTTTTAAAAACCATTACAAAATTAAACTCAGAGCGAGTGGATATCGACTTGTTTACGAAGTAATCGATAAAGAAATCTATGTTTTGGTAATTGCGATCCGGAAAAGAGATAAAAATATGGTCTATAAAAAGGTCAGGGAAAGAAGTTGAACAGGATGACAAAGTCGCGAAGTACTGGCTTGATCCAATCCTTTACAAGCAATGGGCAAAACTGTTTGTCTCGGGTTAATTTGGTATATAACCAGGCAAGTGCATCAGACTCGTAAAATCGCAGAAGATCAATATTGATAGGTGATGAGACATGAATCTGTTATTCGATCTGGATGGAACACTCACAGACCCTTTTTTAGGAATAACAAGGTGCATTGCGTATGCACTGGATGCCCTTGGCAGGCCGGCGCCATTCCCCGAAAACCTTCGATGGTGTATCGGCCCTCCGTTGCAGAAGAGTTTTGCAGAGCTGCTTGGACCAAACGATGACCAGCTTGAAAAAACCGCTCTGGAAAAATACCGGGAGAGATTTGGTTCAATCGGACTTTTTGAAAACGAGGTATATCCGGGGATTATTGAAACGCTGCGAGCGTTGAAAGATTGCGGCTATACGCTCTTTGTTGCTACGGCAAAACCAACGGTCTATGCAGAGCGTATCGCGATTCATTTTGGCCTGAATGACTATTTCAACAGA
>CAMBQS010000052.1 GCA_945870015.1 Desulfocicer vacuolatum DSM 3385 | reverse complement strand
GCCCTGGGTGATATCGGGATGCACTTTCCGGATTGTGATCCGGCATTTAAAAACATATACAGCATCGAATTGCTGAAAAAAACCCATCTGATGATTCAACAGAAAGGGTACAAGGTGTTGAACCTGGATGCGACAATTTTTGCAGAAAGGCCGAAATTGTCACCTTTTTATGAAAAAATGAAAAAAAATATTGCAGATGCTCTTCAAATCAAGCTGGATATGGTTAATATTAAATCAACAACCACCGAAGGTCTTGGTTTTGTTGGTACCGGGGAAGGAATGGCAGCCATGTGTGTTGCCTTGATTGAATGATCTGGCGATGCCAGGATAAGGAAACGATTATGACGATTTCGCTTTTTAACACGTTGACCAGAAAAAAAGAAAAATTCATACCCCTTCAGGAAGGTAAGGTGGGCATGTATGTCTGCGGCCCTACGGTTTATGATTCCTGCCATATCGGTCATGCCAGATCTGCAATTGTATTTGATGTCATTAACCGGTATTTCAAGGCAAGCGGATATGAGGTCACCTATGTCCGCAATTTTACGGATGTGGATGATAAAATCATCAACCGTGCGAATCAGCTTGGTATTCAATCCCATGAGGTATCTGAAAAATATATTCAGGAGTTTTATGAGGATATGGATGCATTGCATGTTCAACGTCCAACCTATGAACCTTATGCAACCAAGCATATCGATGATATCATCCGGTTGGTTGAGACCCTGATTCAGAAACAGTTTGCTTATGTGATTGATGGCGATGTGTATTTCAAAGTGGAATCTTTTGCAGACTATGGAAAATTATCCGGCCGGAAACTGGAAGATATGGAAGCCGGAGCCCGGGTTGATGTGGATAAAAGAAAAGAAAATCCATTTGACTTTGCTCTCTGGAAATCGGCAAAACCAGGAGAACCATCATGGGACAGCCCATGGGGAGCCGGAAGACCCGGCTGGCATATCGAATGCTCTGCCATGAGTTCAAAATATCTGGGTGAACATTTTGATATCCATGGAGGCGGAAAAGATCTGATTTTCCCGCATCATGAAAATGAGATTGCACAATCGGAGGCCGCCTTTGACAAGCCTTTTTCAACTTATTGGGTTCATAATGGTTTTGTGAATATCGATTCAGAAAAAATGTCCAAATCACTCGGAAATTTCATGATGATCAAGGATGCCCTCAAACGATATCATCCGGAAGCGATCCGTCTTTTTCTGCTTTCCAGCCACTATCGCAGTCCCATCGATCTTACAGAACAATCCATGGAAGAAGCTTCTCAGGGAGTGGATAAAATCTATTCACTGATGGACCGTCTGGACAAGGCTGAACTGAAACCATCACAGACCAGGACTGGAGAATATTGGAAAAAATTCAGCGAAGCCATGGATGACGATTTCAATACAGCCAGAGGGATCGGTGTGCTGTTTGATGCGATTCGGATAACAAACAGGATGCTGGATGAAGCCCCGGATACTCTTGCTGCCATGGATGCAATCACCAGTGCCCGGGTTGATATCCAAAAAATGGGTGAGATCCTTGGCATTCTTCATGAAAACCCTGAAAATTATTTTAAAACAAAAAAAACCGCTGCAATTAAAGAAGAAGCCATTGATGCGATCCAGGTCGAAGAGATGATTCAGGCACGGAAAAATGCAAGAAAAGAAAAAGATTGGGCAAAAGCAGACCGGATTCGTCAGGATCTCGAAAAGATGAATATTATCATAGAAGACCGTCCGGATGGAACAATCTGGAAAATTTTAAAATCATAACCGTTATGTCTTCTTTTAAACTTGTATCCACTTTTCAACCCAAAGGGGATCAACCCAAAGCAATTGATCGTTTAACGGATGGACTCTTATCCGGAGCCCCCCATCAGGTGCTCCTCGGGGTCACTGGATCGGGAAAAACTTTTACCATGGCCAATGTCATTGAGAAGGTGAATAAGCCGGCCCTGGTCATTGCACCCAACAAGACCCTGGCAGCCCAGTTATACCATGAATTAAAATTATTTTTCCCGGAAAATGCGGTGGAGTATTTTGTCAGTTATTATGACTACTACCAGCCGGAAGCATATTTACCGGCCAGCGACACCTATATCCAGAAAGACTCCTCCATCAATGAGATGATCGACCGGCTCCGTCACTCCGCCACCAGAAATGTTTTAACCCGATCCGATATCATTGTTGTCGCAAGTGTTTCCTGTATATATGGACTCGGGGCTCCTGAAGATTATCTTGAAATGCGTGTGGATCTCGCTGCTGGTCAGGAGATGTCAAGGGATGCGCTACTGAAAGAATTTGTCGGGATGCAGTATGAGCGGAATGATGTGGATTTCTGCCGGGGTGTTTTCAGGGTTCGGGGAGATCGTATCGAAATTTTTCCAACCTATGAAGAAAACAAAGCCGTCCGGATTGAATTTTTCGGGGATGAGATTGAACAATTATCGGAAATCGATCCGCTGCGCGGGACAGTGATCCGAAAGCTGAATCGCACGGCTGTTTTCCCGGCCAGCCATTATGTCACATTGCAGCAGACGAGAAAACGGGCCGTTTCATCCATCATTGAAGAACTCAAGATACGAATCGAATATTTCCGAAATGAGAATAAACTGATCGAAGCTCAGAGGATTGAAGAACGGACAAACTTTGATCTGGAAATGATGCAGGAGATTGGTTATTGCAATGGCATTGAAAACTATTCAAGACATCTTACAGGCAGAAAACAGGGTGAACCGCCTCCGACCCTTCTTGATTATTTTCCAAATGAGTTTCTCACTTTCATTGATGAAAGCCATATCACCGTACCACAACTGAACGCCATGTATAAAGGGGATCGTTCCCGAAAGGAAACCTTGGTGGAATATGGATTCAGACTTCCTTCCGCCGTAGATAACCGTCCCTTGAAATTTGATGAGTTCAACAAAAAAACGTCCAGGGTTGTCTATATATCCGCTACACCTGCGGATTATGAAATCAATGAATCCAAACACCGTATTATTGAACAGATTGCAAGACCAACCGGTTTGATTGACCCGCAGATCTTTGTCCGGCCTGCCCGGAACCAGGTAGATGATCTTTTAGAAGAAATTCAAATTCGATGGGAACGGAATGAACGGGTTCTGGTCACGACCCTCACTAAAAAAACCGCGGAGGATTTAACCGATTACTATGCAGATCTCGGAATTCTCGTCCGATACCTCCATTCCGACATCAAAACCATGGAAAGAATCGAGATTATCAAGGAACTCCGGATGGGAGAATTCGGGGTTCTGATCGGTATCAATCTTCTCCGGGAAGGACTGGATATACCGGAAGTTTCTCTGGTGGCGATACTGGATGCGGATAAGGAAGGATTTCTGCGATCCGCAAGATCCCTGATCCAGACATGCGGCAGGGCAGCCCGAAATCAAAACGGTATGGTGATTATGTATGCAGACAGGGTCACCAACGCCATGCAACTCGCTATTGATGAAACAACACGAAGAAGAGATGTCCAAAGCGCCTATAATCATGCGAACCAGATCGTTCCGAAAACCATCCGAAAAGAGATCACCTCCACCTTTTTACCCACGGAGGCCTATGGTACGGAGAAAAAACCATCAGACAGGATCGCAGAAACCTTGGCCAGGTATAGTGCTTCGGATGATCTGGATCATATTATTTCATCGATGGAAAAAGAGATGAAAAAGGCCGCAGGAGAACTTGAATTTGAAAAAGCCGCCGAGATCCGGGATAAAATTGAGCTATTGAAAAAACGAATGCTGTTCGAATTGTGATGGAATGAAAACCCCTTTTTGATTTGGAAAACAGATCATGGAACTGAAAGATACAATCCAATCTTCCTTGTTTGAAAAATGGAAAAGGGTTCCGGATAAACCCGGCGTGTATATCATGAAAGATGCAGGGGGAAAGGTAATTTATGTCGGAAAAGCCTTGAATCTGAGAAAAAGAACCGCCTCCTATTTCAATCGGTCTGAACAGAATGATCCAAAAACCAGTGCAATGGTGGGGCGCATTTCCCAGTTTGAAACCATTGTCACTGATTCCGAAAAAGAAGCCCTCATTCTGGAATCCAACCTGATCAAGCAATATCGCCCCCGATACAATGTGATCCTTAAGGACGGGAAGCGCTATCCATCCATCTGTATTAATATTCAGGATGCATATCCTTTTGTATCGATTGTCCGGAAAATCGAGAATAACGGGTCCGTATATTTTGGCCCTTTTTCCTCATCCTCTGCTGTCGGCCAGACCATAAAAATCATTAACAAAACATTCAGGCTGCGCAAATGCCGGACACAACACCCAAAGCGGAAAAGACCTTGCCTGTACTTCCAGATGAATGAATGCCTTGCTCCCTGCTGTTTTGAAGTTCCCCCTGAGACCTATCATAAAATGGTTGAAGAGGTGATGCTGTTCCTGAACGGCAGAACACCCGGCCTTATGAAACAATTAAAAACGGAAATGTCGCAGCTCGCTGATCTTCGACAATATGAGCAGGCAGCCATGATCCGGGATAAACTGTTTTCCCTGCAAAAAACACTTGAAAAACAAATTATCGTGTCCAATGATTTTCAGGACCGGGATGTACTCGCTCTGGCGGAGGGAGAAGACCTTTCCATTATAACCCTGATGGTTGTAAGAGGAGGATTCCTTCTGGGAACCAGCCACTATGAAATTTCTGAGACCATGGCAACTCCTGAAGAAAAAATTGAAACCTTCCTGAAACAATATTATGAAAGCAACCATTTTATTCCCAAAGAGATATTGATTTCCAGACCCATTGAAAGCACAACCATGATGGAAGGGGTTCTGAAAGAACAAAAAGGTTCCAAGGTAACCATTCTTGAACCCAGGAGAGGGCCCAAGGCCGGCCTGTTAAAAATGGCATCTGTGAATTCTGAAAAAGAACTGCGGGAACGGATGGCTGCCCGGACTTCCAGAACGGAATTATTAGTACGCCTTCAGAAAAAACTGGGTATGGAAAGGTGCCCCAAGAGGATCGAATGTTTCGATAATTCAAATATCGCAGGGGAATCTCCGGTTGCAGGGATGGTGGTTTTTCAAAATGGAACCCCGGACAAGTCATCCTATCGAAAGTATAAAATCCGATCCGTGGAAGGTCCGGATGATTACGCTTCCATGCATGAAGTTCTGCTGAGAAGATTTCAGGATCAGGAAAACAAACTGCCGAATCCGGATCTTCTGATCGTTGACGGCGGAAAAGGTCAACTCAGTATCGCAACCTCTGTTTTACGGCAATTGAAACTGGAAAATGAATTCAGTGTAATCGGAATTGCCAAAAAAAATCCGATAGCAGGAGAAACACAGGATAAGATATATCAGCCCGGAAGAGGAAATCCGGTCAACCTGAGTCAGGATCAGGATCTGTTATTCCTTATCCAGCAGATCCGCGATGAAGCGCATCGTTTTGCCATCTCTTTTCACAGAAAGCAACGGGCAACAAAACTGGTAAGATCTGAGATCGATGATATCCCGGGTATCGGCCCAAAACGCAAGAAACAGTTGCTCAAACACTTTAAGAGTATGAAACGGATACGGGCAGCGGATATTTCGGAAATTATCGCGCTGCCCGGTATGGATGAAAAAACAGCCGGAAGCCTGCTTCACTACTTACAAAAAAAAATGATTCAGACTGTAAGCGGATCTTTACTTTAGTGTCTTGAGAATCTTGACCAGCTCTTTAACCGCATCTGCTGAGTGGTTCAGCGCCTTTTGTTCCTCTTCTGTCAAGGTGATCTCGATAATCTCTTCAATGCCGTTTTTGCCAAGTTTCACCGGCACACCGATAAAGAGTCCGGAGATGTTATATTCTCCTTCAAGATAAGCAGCACAGGGCAGTATTTTCTTTTTGTCTTTCAGGATAGCCTCAGCCATTTCAACGGCAGCCGATGCCGGAGCATAATAAGCGCTTCCTGTTTTGAGCAGAGAAACGATTTCAGCGCCACCATTTCTGGTTCTCTTTACCAGCGCATCGATTCTCTCTTTTGATAACAATTCTGTAATGGGAATGCCTGCAACGGTTGAATAACGGGGGAGGGGAACCATTGTATCCCCATGACCGCCCAACACAAATGCATGCGTATTTTCGACAGAAACGCCAAGTTCCATTGCGATGAAAGCCCTGAATCTTGCCGAGTCCAGAACACCGGCCATACCGATAACCCGGTTCTTTGGAAAACCGCTTGCGTCAAATGCGACATGACACATGGCATCCAGTGGATTACTCACGATAATCAGCACGGCATCAGGTGATTGTTTGACAATCTGTTCGGTTACGGATTTCATGATACCTGCGTTGGTGCTGATCAAATCATCCCGGCTCATACCTGGTTTTCGAGGAATACCGGCGGTAATGATTACGATTTCAGAATCTTTTGTTTCCTCATACACATTGGTTCCAATAAGAAATGCATCATGTTTTTCAATAGGTGCCGCTTCATTCAGATCAAGGGCTTTTCCCTGAGGAACACCGTCAACAATATCGATCAAAACAACATCAGCCAATTCTTTTTCTGCAATTCGTTGTGCTGCGGTTGCCCCGACATTGCCTGCACCGACAACTGTCACTTTTTTCATGGTATTCTCCTTTAATTGAGTTATATGCAAGGTTCAAATCCATATATGCTAAAAAATATAAAAACTCAAACAACGCTTCCATCATATGATGGAAAAAATTTTTACTCCTGTATCTCAAACAATGTCAAGTCATTTATTAAAAATTTTGATAAAAAGTAAAGGATTATTGCTGTTTAAGGGTTTCAAATATTGACATAACTGGTAAAAATAAATATACATACCTAATATAAAAAACATTGATCTGAAAAAAGAATAAAATTCTCTTTTTTTTAGCGGTGTTATGGAATAGACTACCATTAAAATGCAGAGCAGAGATATATTCTGACCCATGTTTTATCTTAAATACCATGTAATATTACTGAGGTTATAATATGAGTAAGCAGATCAAGTCACTCTTGCAACAGGCAGAACTCTATCGTTCACAGGGATTGCTTGGAGAAGCCAAGAAAAAATACAAACTTGTTGAAGAGCTGATCGCTGGGAGTGACAAGCTTCCGAATAAACAGAAGCTGTTGAACGGACTGTCCAAAAAGATGGAGGCGCTGAACAAAGATGTGGAGAATATTGAAAAAGCGCCGACCACTCCTGAAATGTCTGCTCATGTGAATGAACTGATTAAAAAGCTTTTCTCTTTTTCAAGCAAAGATAAAGATGCAAGCAATTCTGCTTTGGAAGGAGCCATTGCTCTTGCCAAATTCGGGCAATTTGAAGGCGCACTGGAAGAATTTGAAAAACTTCTGAATGTAAAATCCCAAAGACTTTCGGCAGCAAAAAATATACTTCGATGTCATCTAGAAATGGGCAATATTGAAATCGCCAATGAGAAGCTCGAAAAATGGCAAAAAGGGGATTTACTCATTCCGGAACAGATCGAAAAGCTGACTGTTTTTTATGATGATATTTTAGAAAAAAAGGGGCTGAAAAAGGAACCGGTTGTTGAAGAAGCCTCTTCTGAAGCAGCCAGTCCGGAAGAAAAATTTGAAGAGGAGGAAGAATTCCTTGACATCAGCGCAGTTGCCATCACTTTTGACAGCGGCCCCTATAAAGGCGAACAGGTGGAACTGGATGTCAGTTTTCAGTCCGGAAATGTAATCAGTCTGATTATTTCAAGTAAAGATGAGGCATTAATCGAAAATCTGAAAGTCGGCGTAAGACTCGACGATGTCCACTTTTATTCACCGGTTGCTATCTTCAGAGGAGCTGGTCTTGTTTCCGCCATGACGCAGATTAAATCCGGTCCAAAAAAGGGTGACTACAGTCTGGATATTAAAATTGAGAGTCTGTAAAAAAGTTTCGCTCTTATGAATAAAAACATATTGGTTTGCATCACAATTTGAAAAAATGGAAATTGGAATAACATATGGCTGTTTTTAATCTAAAAAAACGCGAGATTGAGTGTAAAATCGTCTATTATGGACCAGGCAGATGTGGTAAAACAACCAATTTAGAATATATTTTCAAAGCCTATAAAAAACAGGTGGAAGGTGAAATGGTATCCATCAATACAGAAGGAGACCGGACACTATTTTTCGACTTTTTACCTATGGAATTAGGAAAAATAAAGGGATGTGATGTCCGGGTTCAACTGTTTACAGTGCCTGGGCAGGTACAATACAGCTCCACAAGAAAACTCGTACTGAGAGGTGTGGATGGAGTTGTATTTGTAGCAGATTCTCTCGAAGTCCGGAGGGAAAAAAATATGCTTTCGCTCAAGGACTTACAGCAGAACCTGAAAGATTACGGGCTTAATATTTTTAAAATTCCACTGATCCTTCAGTACAATAAAAGAGACCTGGCGGATGAAGGTATGCCCATCATGCCTATTGAAAAAATGGAAAAAGATTTAAACAGACAGCTTAAAGTCCCTTCCTTTCCAGGGAGTGCCGTAAAGGGAGAAGGGGTCGGAGTTACATTGCAGGAATGCCTGAAGCTGACATTGCATTCACTTCAAAAACAGTTTAACTGGGCTCAGAAATAACAATTCATGAAGAATAAAATTGCCATTGCAGGCAGTCTGACTTTTCTTAACCTCAGCGAGGTTTTCCAGCTTCTTGGATCAAACGCAAGCACAGGCATTCTTCGAATTATCAGCCGATACGAAGAAAACCCGGGCATTATCTACTTCCTGAATGGAAATCCCGTAGATGCTGTTTGCGGCTCATTGTCCGGTCTTGATGCCCTCTTTCCTTTGTTCGGCTGGACAGACGGGGAATATGAGTTTTCACTTGAGCCGGTTGAAAACAAAATCCAGATCCGAAAAAACCGTATGGAGGTCATCCTGGAAGGGCTTAAAATGCTTGATGAAGGGATAATTGATCGCCATAGCCATGCCTCATACAGGTCAAAAAAATTATCGATTAACAGAAAATCATCTGCGGATTTTCCAATCATCAAAGGACCTCTGGTTGACTATATGTATGTTGCAGATGAAGAGGACTATCAGGATGGCGAAATTATTATTCAACAGGGGAAACATGGCGACTGGAGCTGGGTTGTTCTCTCCGGAATCGTAGAATTGCTGAAGGAAACGCCAAAAGGTCCGATACCCATTCTAAGGGTTGGCACTGGTTCTTTTATCGGTAATATCGCAGCCTATCAAATTAAAAACACCGTAAGAGCCTACTCAGCCGTATCTGTCGGAGAAGTTCAGTTAGGTGTCCTTGACTCTCAAAGGTTATCTCAGGAAAATGCAAAATTTTCTCATGGGTTAAGCAGGGTAATCATCAGTCTAGATAAAAGATTCAAACAATGCTCCAATCGTCTTACAGATCAACTGATCAAAAAAAAACAATCGGATGATGTTACCAAAGAGAAAAAACCAATCATCAAACAGGGTGAAAACAAGGAAGAAGCATTTCTGATTGATGAGGGGACAGCTTTTGTCTGCCGGAAAACAGACAAAGGGAATAATATTCTGCTGGCCAGACTTGAAGATGGCGATTTTATTGGTAAGATACCATTTCTGGATCTCGGGCATGAACCGTTTTCAGCATCCATATATGCCTCAGACGATCTCAAATTCAAATCCTTGAATCTGGATGACCTCCAAAAGGAATATGATCATCTTTCGACAACCATCAAGAATATGATTGAAAATACTTCTGCGATTATATCCACAATTACAACAATGCTTTCTGAATAGACTCACAACACATGGATAAAAAAATCTTGGATGAAAACAATTGCACTCATAAAATGAAAACACGAAATGAAAAGCTGAGAAATCCACATGACAATAATTAAACAAAAAAGAAGGCATGATCGCATTGGTTCACTGAATCTTTTAAATTATGTCTGCCTGGATGGAAATAACGATGAAGTGAATCAGGGAATGGGCAGGACGCTGAATGTGAGCCAGGGAGGAATTCTTCTCGAAACCCATGTTTCGCTGGATAAAAATCATATTATTTCACTCTCTATTGGTTTAGAAGATGAACTGGTCGAAATTAAGGGATCGATTATATATTGCAGAGAAGGGGAAAAAGGGAAATCCGAAGCTGGAATTGAGTTTCACGATGTCAATGAGCAATCTCTTCTGATTCTGAACCGCTATATCAAAGCCTTTCGGGAAATGCAGAAACAGGAATAGAATCATTTCCCCATACTGTTTGTCATGGCACAATAATATACATCAAGGTTTCACGATCCAAAGGAAAAAATAAGAAATGAAACAGGCTGTTATCGAGACCGATTTCAAGGATTTAACATTGATAAAAAGAGGGAAGGTGAGAGATATTTATGATCTGGGAGAACACTACCTGATGGTAGCAACAGACCGGATATCCGCCTTTGATGTGATCATGCCGAATCCAATTCCGGATAAAGGAAAGGTGTTAAATCAAATATCATTGTTCTGGTTCAATCTGTTTTCACCGTTTGTGGAAAATCACATTGTCGCCAGTGACGTATCTGAATTCCCCTCGGTTTGCCGTCCATATTCTGATTTACTGAACGGCAGAAGCATGCTTGTGAAAAAAGCCGAACCATTATCCATCGAGTGCGTTGTCAGGGGATATATCTCCGGTTCCGGCTGGAAATCATATCAAAAAGACCAGACGGTTTGCGGAATAAAATTGCCTGTCGGCCTGAAGGAATCGGACAAACTTCAGGAGCCGATTTTTACCCCTTCCACAAAAGAAGAAGCAGGACAACATGATATCAACATCAGTTTTCAGGAAGCAGTGAATCGAATCGGTGAAACAAATGCTCAAAAAGTAAAGGATTTGAGCCTGAAAATATACAACAAGGGGGTGGAGTTCGCGGATTCAAAAGGGATTATCATTGCCGATACCAAATTTGAATTCGGACTCTATAACGACAAGATCATATTGATCGATGAGGTACTCACACCGGATTCTTCCCGCTTCTGGCCCAAAAACAGTTATCAGCCCGGAGGATCGCAAAAAAGCTTTGATAAACAATATTTAAGAGATTACCTCTTGTCCATAAAATGGAACCAGACCCCGCCGGCACCGGAGTTGCCGAAAGAAGTTATTCAGAATACGAGGCAGAAGTATATCGAAGCGCTTACACGGTTAACCGGTTCTGATTATGCAGTGTAAAACAGAAAGCATTGAACTTGAAAAAATCAATACAAATAATGACTTTTATAAAATCACAACATGCAATGAAATTGATGAAATCAGCCATTCCATTCATGAAATCGGAATCATTAATCCGCCTGTCCTTGTTCAGGATGAACAAAAATTTATTATTGTCAGTGGCTTTCGCCGGATAAAAGCGGCTGAAAAAAACGGATTTTCACATATTCAGGCAAAAATAGTCCACTATCCCCAAAAATCAATTGAATGTGTGAAAATTGCCATTTCAGACAATTCATTTCAACGGAAATTAAACCTGATCGAACAGGCAAGATCCATCCGATTGTTGACTCTTTTTATTGCCGCTCCGGAAGAGATTGCAGACACAGCATCCAAACTCAATCTACCGGGAAATATATCCGTCATTGAAAAACTGAACACCATTTCCCGATCCGATCCAATCATCCAGGATTTCATCTTATCGGATTCCCTTTCAATGACAACCATACTGCTGATTGAAAAATTAGAAGAGAAACAGAGAATTCCGATCGCCCGGTTTATTCAATCCTTGAATGTCGGCCTGAATATCCAACGTGAATTGTTTATCCTTCTCACCGAAATATCCTTTCGAGAGGGTATTGATCCAATTGAACTGTTAGCGGAAAAATTCATCGCGGATATCCTGAAAAATGACAACCTGGAACCAAAGCAAAAAGCAGTTCAGATCCGAAAACTTCTCCGGATGCGAAGATTTCCGGAACTATCCAGGGCAGAGAGCCACTTTTTTGATTGCATGAAAAAGCTGAAATTAGATCCATCTATAAAACTGCATCCCCCAAAAGATTTTGAGAGTACCACCTATTCTTTCAATCTATTTTTCAACAGCTATGAAGAACTGCTGGGATGCCGGAAAAAACTGGATGAAGTCATTGATAATCCTGTCATGAGGAAGATCATTGAATAATCGTTTACCCATGAGCCAATTTCAAAACTATCATAAAGCGTCACACCGGCGAAAGTCAGTGCCCAGAAAAGAGCCGAAAATACTGGATAGCGCTACGCTTCACTGCGTGTCTAGTTTTCGCCGGAACTACAACAACAGACTTTTGAAATTGGCTCCCATATGAAAATTTCAAAAATATTCATTGATCAGACGGTTGCCGAATTTCCGGAAACGGTTTCCTTTATCAGCAAAATAAAGGCCCCATCTTCCATTATTTCCGATGTTCATCAATTGTATGAAATCGTTTCTCGTTCAGATGATCCGGTTACAACCGGAAAAAATTTGCTTTTCCTGACTGAAAACAAAGGGCCTTTTTTAAAGGGCTGCCCAGGCACCAGCCATTACACCTGCTGTGGTTATCAGATTCTTCATATTGGCAGTTTTTGTACAATGGATTGTTCCTATTGTATTCTTCAAATTTACTTTCATCCACCTATCCTGCAATATTATATGAACAGTGAAAAACTTTTCAATGAGCTTAATCAGCACTTCTATTCGAGAAAGCTCAGCAGAATCGGCACAGGTGAATTCACAGACAGCTTAATATGGGAACCCATGTCCGATCTGACGGAAAAATTGGTAGTCGAATTTTCAAAACAAACCGCCTCTGTCCTGGAGTTGAAAACCAAAACAGTATCCATTCAGGCACTGGGCAGACTCCCTCATAACCGGAAAACAATCCTGTCATGGTCACTCAATACAGAGTCCATCATTCAAAGTGAAGAAAGGAAAACAGCATCCTTATCCGCACGCCTTCAGGCAGCAGCCGGATGCGAAGCCCTTGGGTATCCGATTGCTTTTCATTTTGATCCCCTGATCATTTATGAAGGGTGTGAAAAGGATTACCAGGATGTGATCAAAAAAATATTTGACCATGTTTCTCCAGAAAATATTGTCTGGATCAGTTTGGGAAGTTTCCGTTTTATTCCATCCTTGAAACCCATCATTCAAAAACGGTTTCAACAGTCAAAAATAGTCTATGGCGAGTTTATATCCGGCCTGGATGGGAAAATGAGGTACTTTAAGCCTCTTCGTATTCAACTCTATAAAAAAATCGCTTCATTCATCCGGGATTTTTCACCGGATATCCTTGTCTATCTTTGCATGGAGGATGATGAAGTGTGGAAAAAATCATTTGGATTTACCCCATCGGAACATGAATGCAAATCTTTGCCGCGCATGTTGGATCAAAAGGCGATTCAACACTGTGATCTCCATGATTATATTCAGGAATAAATACTGGTTGATCCTTGTTCTTTTATTGTTTTCAACCTTCCTGAACGCAGAAGAATGGATCGAGGTTACCTATGTCTATGATGGGGATACAATACGGTTGATGGACGGAAGACGTGTCCGGCTGATTGGGATCAATGCCCCTGAAACCAGGCATGAAGACAGGAAGAAAGGGAATTATCAGGAAGAAGAGCCTTTTGCGGAAGATGCAAAGCAATATTTGAACAACAAGCTGATTCACCAAAAAGTATCTCTTGAATTGGATCATAAAACAAAAGACCATTATCGCCGGATACTGGCATATGTCTTTCTCCCTGACGGAACGATGATCAATGAAAAAATGGTGGAACAGGGGCTGGCTTACTGTATGTCCGTAAACCCGAATACTCGATATGAAAAACAATTTGTAAAAACTCAGCAAATTGCAATGGATGCGGGGAAGGGGATATGGAAACGGATTACGAAAACTTCAAGTCAAACGTATATTGGTAATAAAAAATCCAGACGATTCCATTCACCGGATTGTCCTTTCAATAAACATTCCAATCCAAAGAAGAGCGTTTTTTTCGACAGGATATGGGATTGTTTTTATAATGGGTATGCACCCTGTAAAAAATGTGTTGTGATGCCATAACATACAAACCAAAAAAGAGGCGCTGGAGAAGCGCCTCTTTTTTTTTATAACTCTTTCTTACACGGAAAACATGATCTAAATGCTTTCGGAAGGTTTACTCTTTTGCATTGTTAAC
>CAMBQS010000051.1 GCA_945870015.1 Desulfocicer vacuolatum DSM 3385 | reverse complement strand
GTCTTCAGCCACCTGCGCAATTTCCCTGACCGCGTCATCCTCGAATACAACATCCACTCCATCGGTTCGTAAAAGTGCAAGATATTGTAAAATCAATGCATTCTTTGGTTCCGTCAAAATCCTGTAAAAATCATCCGCTCCCAGGGCATGAAGTTCAACCCGTATGGGAAAGCGGCCCTGAAGCTCAGGTATCAGATCAGACGGCTTACAGGTATGGAAAGCGCCGGATGCAATAAACAGAATGTGATCTGATTTTACCGTACCGTATTTTGTCATGATCGTGCTGCCTTCAACAATCGGAAGAAGATCCCGTTGAACACCTTCTCTGGACACATCCGGTCCATGGCCGCCATCTTTCCCGACAACCTTGTCAATCTCATCCAGAAAAATGATTCCGGACTGTTCCACCTTCTCAATGGCTTTCTGGATAACCTTGTCCATGTCAATAAGCCGCTGGGTCTCCTCATGGATCAGAATCTCCATGGCCTCCGGAACTTTTAACTTGCGTCTTTTGGTGTTTTTCGGCAGCATGTTTCCAAGCATATCCTTTAGATTGATGCCCATCTCCTCCATACCGACATTGGAAAATATTTCAACAACCGGTATGTTTTTTTCCGTAACATCCAGATCAACATAACGATTGTCCAGTTTTCCATCTTTCAGCATCTGACGGAGCTTCTCTCGCGTAGAAGAAGCTGCCTCAATACTGCGATCTGTAACCAGCTCAAAAGGAACATCCTTGAAATCAGAATTCGGATTCGGTTTCACAGGCTGTGATTTCGGCAACAGAAGATCCAGCATACGATCCTCGGCTGTCTGACTCGCCTTTTCTTTCACCGCTTCATTTTCTTCTGTTTTGATCTTGTTCACTGTCAGTTCCAGAAGATCCTTCACCATTGACTCGACGTCGCGTCCCACATACCCGACTTCCGTAAATTTGGAAGCCTCCACTTTATAAAACGGGGAATCGGTTAACCGGGCAAGCCTTCTTGCAATCTCTGTCTTCCCAACCCCTGTCGGTCCGATCAGGATTATATTTTTGGGAGCAATCTCATCCCGCAGCTCCGGTTCAACCTGCCTTCGTCGCCACCGGTTTCTCAGTGCAATGGCAACGGAACGTTTGGCCTTGCCCTGCCCGATAATATACTTATCCAATTCCCTTACAATTTCTACTGGTTTTAAATCACTCATAGGGTCTTTCTCATATCGTTAACATTGCTTATCAAGATTCCGCATGAATCGGAGAGGGTACTGACAACTCCTCGATCGTTACGGAATCGTTTGTATACACACATATGGAAGAAGCAATTTTCATGGCTTCAATCACGATCTCCCGGGCTTCCAGATCCGAATGTTTGATCAGAGCAGCGGCCGCTGACTGGGCGGCAATGCTGCCCGATCCAATGCTGATGAATCCTTCATCCGGTTCGATTACATCTCCGTTCCCGGAAATTAAAAACATTTTCAATTGATCGACTGCGATCATCATAGCCTCAAGACGCCTTAAATACTTATCCGTCCGCCAATCTCCAGCCAGCTCAACAGCAGCGCGTGTCAGGTTCCCGTTAAACTGTTCCAGTTTTTTTTCAAGCCGGTCAAACAGGTTCAGTGCATCTGCGGTTGCCCCTGCAAACCCGACAATGATTTTATCGCCATAAATCCGTCGTACCTTCTTTGCATGATGCTTGATCACACTGTTATTCAATGTGACCTGTCCATCACCTGCAACAACCACCGATCTGTTTCGACGCACAGCCAATATTGTTGTTCCATAAAAATTTTCCATAGAATCCGTCTGCCACCCGCTTCTGACACGTAAAAAGATTATCTGAAAATCATCACTTCCGTTGCTCAGCCATCCTATTTTCGAGGATGCGCCTTGTCATAGACCTCCATCAGTTTATCGATGGTCACATGGGTATACCTCTGGGTTGTTGATAAGCTTTTATGCCCAAGAAGTTCCTGAACCACTCTCAGGTCTGCCCCCGATTCCAACATATGGGTAGCAAATGAATGCCGCAGCCCATGAGGCGATATTGGTTGGGCAAGACCACACTCCTGCACTGCTTTTTCCAGAATTCTCCGGATGGATCGGTCTGTCAGCCGGCTTCCGTTCTTATTTAAAAACAGGGGGCCGTTATGACTTAAATCCGGTTTGTTCCGGCAAAAAGACTTCTCCTGCACCAGCAGTTGCCGATACTGTTGAACCGCATCAACCGCCTTCCTTCCCACAGGGACGATCCGTTCTTTGTTTCCCTTGCCCAATACCCTTACGACCTGTCTGGTAAAATCAAAGTCACAGACATTCAATCCTGCAAGCTCGGATATGCGTATTCCTGCTGAATACATGGTTTCAAATATGGCCCGGTTTCGCCTTCCAAACTGAGAATCCTGCTGAAAAAATTCAAGGAGCCTGAACATATCATCAACCGTCAGATACGCTGGAATGGTCTTGTCCAACTTGGGTGTAATCAGCGTACTCGCCGGATTATCCGTAATCACTCCATGTTTCACAAGATGTGAAAAAAAAGTCCTCAATGTAGAAAGTTTCCGGGCAATGGATGATTTTTTGTTCTTATGTTTATACAAATACCCTAGATAGGATCGGATTAACACACTGTCAACCGGATCAATCTCATCTTCCGGATTCTTTTCCAAGGAAATAAATCCGTGAAACTCTGCAAGATCATGCCCATACGCCCTGCACGTATTGCTGGAAAATCCCTTTTCAGACACAAGTGCATCGATAAAAGAATCGATCTCTTTTTTTAACAATTGAACCTTCATTTGAATTGAATCAGTTTCTCCAGTTCACGCCAGGCCCCGACCTCAAAAAACCGGTCATTGCTCCGATTCCATGGCTGTCTGAAAAGAATGGGAACAATGCCTTTTTCATCGAGAATATAGCATGTTTCCAGCCTGTCCTCGACAAAATGGGTAATGCCTCTTTGAGACAGAATTCCAGCCTTGGCTTCAAAAGATCCGGTTGTGATTACTTCAATGTCTGACGCACCCAGGGAGAGATTCTCCATCAGCCATTCGACGATCGGACCCGGATACGGCCTTGCGGTGATGAACAATACGGGTCCAAAATGTTTCCCCAGCCTTGAGAGCACTCCCGGTGCGTCCTGAATCGGCCGTAACGGCTTTGAATAATTGCCATCCAATAACTTCTGTACAATAGCGGCAATTGTCTCTTTTTCAATATCCAGACATCCTTCAAGTGAATACGATAAGATATTCTCATACCGTATCTTATCAATACCGAATTCATCCCTGGCAATATCAATGAACAATGACATGGTATCCGCTACAACGCCGTCAATATCAAATGCAATGGATGAGGGATCGATTCTTTGAATTTCTCTCCGGTTGTCCGGGGAGATATCTTTATTATACATTTGCGATTATGCCGCCCTTCGTGTCTTTTTCTTGAGTCTATTGATACGTCGTTTCAACTGTTTTACTTTTTTCAAATCCTCTGTTTCGATCAATTCTTTCTGTTTGATCTTGAGTGCATTGATCTTTACCTTTACTTCCCGAATGGATGAATCTTTTTTCTGATTCACTTTTTCTTCGATGCCCCTTGCTTTTTTGATTACACTGATCAATTCAGGCTTATTCATACCATGGGCACCGATAATGCCTGGAATCTCCAGCGCAATTACCAGAAGCTCCTTGGAGGTCATCTTTTCTAAACTTTTTTCCTTGATTTTTTTCTTATCCGCCATAACCCTCATCTCCTTTTCTTAATTCATTTCCATTATAAACGGTTTCCTCATGACTGTTTTTTTAAATCATGTCCATCCTTCCAAAAAAACAGCATTTCATATAAAAAAGATAACAACGAACAAGCGGAGACATTTTTCTGCCTCCGCTCTTGTTATATGCAAAATTTCCTGTATTTTAAATCTGATTAAGTAAAACAACCGTGGGGTAAATGTCAATATATAAATAGATTAAATGCAAGGGCTATTGTGAGGATCAATTATTCAAATCAACCACAAGGATTTTCATCTTTCCCCCTTTTCATCCGGCTATACACTTAAAGGCGGTCAATTTTTACTCATATGATTTCATGAACTCATGTAGTGACTTACGGAGCCATGCGATGGATTCCTGATTTGTCAGAATTAATAAAAACCCGTTCACATCTTTTTGCTTAAACTTGAATATGGTTTTCATTACAATTGCAGGCTGATCCGGATCAAACTGTTCCACAAGATGCTTGCATTCGCTCTCGTTTTCCGTCATTACACGCGGGGGAGAATAGGTTACAAATGTGTTGAGCAGCTCAGACATTTTTCCGACACAAGCGCCGATCAGGATATTGCCGATTTCAGTCAAAACCTCCCGTTCAATCAATTCTTCGGTTTTTGAGTGGAGATCCTCCATTCTTTTATCTTCCAACAGGGAGATCAGATCATCGCCGGCACCTGTCGGAAAAACCAGAAAACCAGATCCGTTAAAATCACCCCAAAACCGCTGATCGACAATTCTGGTTTTTCCGGATGCGTTCAGGGTATCACGCAAATATTCCGGGAGACTTCCAATGCTGATCACCTGTATTTTCGGAACGCTTAAAACCACATAAATATCGATCACACCGGCAAGATCCGCGGTAGCATTTCCAAAGGCGATGTTCATGATCTCCTGCAATATTTCCTTTTCCTCTTCCAGGAAAATATCGTTATATTTTGTATTGTCCATAATTTTCAGTTTCCTGTTGTTTGTTTGTTAACAGACACGACCGCCCTGGAATCAAAAAATCAGCGGCAATGCATTGAAATTTTAAATTCAGGGGGATTTTTATCTATTTATTTCACATCAGACGATAAGATATCGTTGTAAGGCATAACCACTCAATCGGTTTAGAGATTCCATTTTAAATTATTACCAGTTATGTGTCAATACCCATAACTCAAGTTGACAGGAAAGAATGGTTGTTATAATTTTTTTTTATGAACCAGTCAAAATGGATATTCCACCCGATATTTATTTTTATCTTATCAATCATCGCACTTGGTTTATCTCTTTTTCTATATATCTACTGGTATGTTGAAGCCAGCGAAGGGTTGAACAACCTTATTGAAAAATTCAACCTTAACCCGGATCAGGTGCTTGCATCCCAGACCTGGGTTGTTATCATGGTTCTTTCCATCCTGGTTGGGATCATATTGATGGGAATCATGTTTATTTTTATTTACCATCAAAAGACCTATCAGCTTTACAGACTGCAAAACAATTTCATCAATAGCTTTACCCATGAGCTAAAAACCCCGGTCACTTCCATTAAACTGTACCTTGAAACATTTTTAAAGCACGAACTTACCAATGATGAACGCCAGAAATATATTCGATATATGCTGACCGATGTCAGCCGGTTGTCCGAAAATATCAACAGCATATTGAATATCGCCAAGCTTGAAAGCAAAAGCTATAAGGGGGAATTCACCGAGTCTGAACTGGTATATGCAACACAAAAATTTTGTGAAAACAACAAACACCTGTTTCAAAAATGCAGAATTCTTATCAACAATGAACTGAAAGAACCGATACATTACCTCATCGACCTCTCCCTGTTTGAGATGCTGCTGATGAATTTTCTGACCAATGCGGTTAAATATAACGATTCAGAGACACCGGTTATTGAAATTGATTTTAAAAAAACAAAAAAAAATCTGGAAATTCATATATCGGACAACGGGATCGGGTTGGAAAAAAAAGATATCAAAAAAATATTTAAAAAGTTTTATCAGGTTGGCAACCCGGAAAACATGTCTGCCAAAGGCAGTGGCATTGGATTAAATCTTGCACAGAACATTGTGAAAATACACAATGGGAAAATCTCTGCAACAAGTGAAGGGAAAGGGAAAGGAACGACATTTATTGTTTCACTCCCGTATGAAAAATAACCCAACCAGAAAGAGGGAAGAATGCAACCGATTCTGAAAAAAAAGATCCTTATCGTCGAAGATGAACAACATATTGCAGAAGGGCTTAAGCTCAACATTTCCCTTCAGGGCCATGAAGCTGTGATTGCGAATAACGGTACATCGGCGATTCGGCTCTGGCGGGAATGGAATCCGGATCTGATTGTCCTCGATATCATGCTTCCGGGAATTGATGGTTTATCGGTGCTGCAAAATATACGCCTGGAAGATGAACAGATCCCGATACTTATTTTATCTGCGAAAACCACTATCGATGACAAGGTGAAAGGTCTTTCTTATGGCGTTGATGATTACATGACCAAACCATTTGAACTGGAAGAGTTTCTGCTCCGGATCGATCGAATGTTAAAACGGGTATCCCTTTATAAGCAGAGTACCCAACCTGAAAAAACAAATGGCTTCTCTGTTCCTGCAATCTACGAATTTGGTAACAACAAGATTGATTTTCAGAGATCGATTGCCTTTTGCAAGGGCGCCGACCTTACATTAACCGAACAGGAGATCAAGCTTTTAAAACTCTTTATTGTCAATAAGGGGAAGCCTCTGTCCAGAAAAAAATTACTTGAGATCGGGTGGGGATACACGGGTGTTACATCCACCCGCACAATTGACAACTTTATTGTTCGCCTCAGAAAATATTTTGAAGAAAACCCCAAACAGCCGATCTATTTTAAAAGCCTCCGGTCTGTTGGATATGTTTTTGATCATACATGATAAAAGTTGGCCCGTTGGTCCGTTAGCCAGAAAACTTTTTCAAACACGGGCTAACCGTCAACCGTCAACTGTCAACCGTCCACCTATTTAATACAAACCTTCCGTACCTGAAGAAGATTGGTGTGCCCCTGAATTATTTTTTCAATCCCGTCCTGCTTCAGGGTTCTCATTCCATCCGCGATTGCCTGATTACGAAGTTCTTCCATGGGAGCATTCATCTGCACCAGTTTTTTCATCTCATCCGTTCCCATTAAAAGTTCATGAAGCCCCATTCTGCCTCGATACCCGGTATTGCTGCAGGCATCGCAACCTTCCGGCTTATACAAGGTTAAGTCATCGGTATACTTGATTCCGGTCTTTTCAAATTCTTCGCGTCCATACTCCCGAGCCAGCTCATCAAATTCCGCCTGGGGTGGATGATAAGACACCTTACAGCTTTTACACAGGGTCCGAACCAGACGCTGAGCAAGAATGCATAAAATTGCATCCGCAAAATTAAACGGGTCCATACCCATATCCAGCAGACGTGTAATGCTTTCCGGAGCACTGTTTGTGTGCAGTGTGGAAAACACAAGGTGACCGGTCAAAGATGCTTCAATACCAATATGTGTGGTTTCCTTGTCGCGCATTTCACCAACCATGATAACATCCGGGTCCGCACGGAGAAACGCCCTCATGGCCGCAGCAAAATCAAACCCGATCTTGGGCTTTACCTGTACCTGGCGAAGACCCTTCTGCGTGATTTCAACCGGGTCCTCTGCTGTCCAGATTTTGGTTTCGGTTTTATTGATATACCCGAGTGCTGAATGCAAGGTGGTTGTTTTACCGGAACCGGTCGGCCCGCATACAAATATAATTCCGTATGGCTTGGTGACCACACTGACAAAATTTTCAAAATTTTGTTTTGAAAATCCCATTTTTTCCAATGGAATAGGCTCTCCGGCTGCAAGAATACGCATAACAACGTCTTCCATCCCTCCCTGTGTCGGGATGGTGGCAACACGAAGTTCAATATCAAGTCCCCCATACTTTTTAAACTTGATCTTTCCATCCTGGGGTTTACGACGTTCCGCGATATCCAGATCCGACATGATTTTTAACCTGGACACCACGGCTGCCTTATACTGATATGGGATGGTCTGGTACAGTGTGCAGGCACCGTCAACCCGAATCCGGACCTGTGTATTGTGTTTCCCTGGATAGGGCTCAATATGAATATCAGATGCACCCCTTGCGTTGGCATCCAGAATGATTTTATTCACAAGCTGAACAACCGCACTGGACTCTTCATCAAGGCCGGAAGTATCCTCATCAACCTCATGTTCCTCATCCCGTAACTGCGATAAAATCTCGTCAATGGATGCAAGCTCCTTTTCATCCTGTGTAAACAGAGTGATATACTCAAGGATGTCTTCACGAAAAGAGATATTGAATTTAATTTTCCGGCCCGGGAAGAGAGATTTGATCTCACCGCTTTTCTGGAGATCATGAGGGTCATCAATAGCGATGACAACACACCCATCTTCATCTACCCGCAGAGGAACCCAGAAATTATTTTTCATGAAGGGAACCTTTACACCGGTAAGAAGCTCTCCTGGAATGGGTGCATTTTTATTAAAAACAATAAAAGGAACATCAAAATACCGGCTTAAAGATTCACCGATATCGCTCTTTTGAACCTTGTAATCCTTCATCATAATGATTTCAGGGGGTTCTTTTCTTTCCCTGCATTCAAGCACGACACTCTTGAGTTCTTTCTGGGTGAGGATATGATTTTCAAGAAGATAATCGTATTTTGTCTTCCGGCCGGTCTTCCCGGTAGCCATCCGTTTCTGATTGTACAATCCAATCCCGAGGGTTTCCGCCAGTTCCAGAATATTTTTTTCATCCGTTGCGGTGAACCCGCTGCCCTTTTTACGGTTGATCAACTGGATTGCACCCAACAACAATTTCTTGAAGATAATCGGTGCAACCAGAACCTGTGTTGTTCTCAGGCCGGTTTTCTCGTCCCAGCTCCGGTCAAAATTGAGAATCGGATCAATAACCTTTAATTCAGATGAATCATAAACATCCCTGATATTAACGAGTTTCTGTTTATAGGCTGAATATCCGGCAATACTCTTGGGTGACAAGGGCACCCGGATTTCCTCAATTTCATTACCGGATTTAAATCGTGACACCAGTTCACGTTTGATCCCATCGACATAGTAAATTGTCAGCCGTTCTGCTTCAAAAAGCCCGATAATGTCATCCTTCAGATCAATCAGGATTTCATCGAGATTGGCGGCAGCAAAAATCTTTTTATTCAGGTCCTGGGATTTTACCTGGAATTCCACTTCGGATCGAAGACTCTGAACACTTTGGCTATCTTGTTGAACCGTATCCGTTGCCATTGTTAAAACCTCGTTTTATTCAACGTCTTAAGCGAGTGATATCAAAAATAAGCTATCGAAAAAGCGTATGCTTCTTACATATCCTTTTTTGGCTTTTGAAAGAAGGCAATCACTTTCTTGCCGCCCCCGGCCACGAGCAAGGCCCCTATCAGATAAAAACAGAAACGAATAAAAATTAATCCGGATGAAAAATACTGAATCTGCTCCAATTTCGGCATAACCTGCGGAATCCGGAAAAAAACGCCTATCCCCGCCAATAGTAGCAGGATTCCCCAGATCAAATGGATATTGTTTTTTTCTTTCATACCTTCTGTTATTGAAGTAATTGACTTTTTATTCTGTTTCCGATCAATAGGTTACTCTTTTCTTGTGTTGTATATCCCCAATCAGGGGCTCCTGTCAAACCCGTTTCGATATTAAACCCTTTTCAATCATAAAAAAAACTATATTTCCATCTGATCCAATCTTTCCAGCTCCTGATTAAAAGGGGAATTCTCTTCTTCCAATTGTTCGGTGAGTTTCTCAAGTTCATCAAATAAACGATCAATCTCAGAGTGCAACAGGTGGATCTGCTTTGATATAGATGCAATCTTTCCCCCATCTCCCGCCTGAGAAGCCTCCTGCATCCAATGGTTATGCTGCTCCAACTCTTTCTCGTTTTGTTCGATCTGATTTTCAACCCATTGAATCTGTTTTTCAATGGGTTTGGTATGGATAGCCCTTTTTTGAATGATTTCAGATCTTCTTCGCCGGATCTCTTTTTTGGTTAACCGCTCTGCCGGAATATTTTCCGCATCATTTCCCGAAGAAATCCCGGCATTTTCCATTTCATCTGCCCAGCCTCTTTTTTCAAGAAATTCCTGATAGGTCCCATCAAAAAACAGTGCGCCATCCTGCTGAAAAACAATCAATTTCTCAGCAAGCGCATGAAGAAACATCTCATTGTGGGTAACCATGATGACCGCCCCCTGAAATGAATCAATTGCCGCCAGCAACGCATCGCAGGATTCCATATCCAGATGATTGGTAGGCTCATCCAGCAACAAAAGATTGACCGGTGTAACCAGAAGCTTGCCCAGCATTACCCGGCTCTTCTCGCCACCGGAAAGAACGCTGATTTTTTTCAGGGCTTCATCCCCTTGAAACATCATGGCACCACTGATATTACGGGCAATCTGCTGATCGACACCTGGATGGGTGTACAGGATTTCCTCTGCAACTGTTTTTGAATCATCCAGACTGCTGATGTTGGTCTGCTCGAACAACCCGAACTCTACCCCTGGATTGTAGACAACCTCTCCCTTCATCGGGCTGATATTCTTTGAGAGAAGCCGAAGGAGTGTTGTTTTCCCTTTTCCATTTTTTCCAACAATACAGATCCTGTCCCGTGACTCGATATGAATATTCAGGCCATCGAAAAGAGGTTTGTCCGTGTCATAACCAAATGCCAGATTGCGGCATTGCATAAGGGTTTTCCCCCTATATTCCTTACTTTTAAATGAAAAATCAAGTATTTTAATTTTTTCGAGTTTCTCTTTCTCGCCCTGCTTTGACAGTGTTTTGATTCTGGACTGCACCATATTGGCAAGACGGGCCTTGGCCCGGAATCGGCTGATAAACAGCTCCATCTCTTTGTGCCGTTTCTCATCATTCAACCTGGTTTTTTCATAAATTTCCTCTTCCTGGGCAAGCTGAGAGTAAAATTTCTCTGTATCACCCTTCATTTTTCGGATCTTCTTTCGATGAATACCAATGGTATGCGTAACTACCTGGTCCATAAACCCCCGGTCATGCGTGACCAGTAAAAGTTCATGAGGCCAATTGCAAAGAAACTTCTTGATCCAACGGATGGAGGTAATATCCAGATAGTTTGTCGGCTCGTCCAGGAGAAGAAGATCCGGTTCCGAGACCAGCACTTTGGCAAGATTCAGACGAACCTGATACCCACCGGAAAAAAAATCCGGATGCTTCTGCATATCTGTCTCAGAAAATCCCAATCCCGCCAGTATTTTTTCAGCCTTCCAATCATGATCTTTTTCCGATTCAACAAGACCGGTCATGCACTCTTCCAGAACCGTTTCCTTCTGAAAATTGATATTCTGCCGGACATACCCGATGCGGTAATGCTTTGGAAAGGATATCTGCCCGTCATCCGGTCTCTCATCGCCGGTCAATATCCGCAACAAGGTCGTCTTCCCATGTCCATTCCTTCCGACCAGACCGATCCGTTCCCGTGAATTAATCTTGAAGCCGATTCTTTCAAACAACAGATTCCCGCCAAAACTCTTTGATAAATTTTCAACACTGATCATCCAACGCCTCGACACACAACTTTCAAATTAAAACAAACCGATTCCCGTTCCTGTTTCTTTTACAAAAGAATAGACAATACCCGTCTGATTCACAATAGATATATTCTCTCATTGGTTTGCCGTCAATTATTAACACAGATAATATACGGACAAAACACAGAGGGTAATGACATGAACCAGGACCGGATGCAAGTTGTTAAAGATACCATCGCTCTACCCGGGGAAATCGGACCCGAAATGCAGGGTAATAGGAAGGCGGAAGAAAAAAATTTGACAAAACCAATGCTTAATCATAATCTCTTGAGCAGTATCCGTTATCAATAAAAGCAGGCAACAGGAATTCAGATATGCTGGGAAACAATTTACCAAGAGAAATGATCGATTTTTTCATTAATCTTCCTCTTTTTGAACAAATCAATGCGGAAGAAGTAAAGGTTGTGGCCAGGCATATGGAGTCCATTGATTTGAATGCAGGAGATATTCTGTTCCGGGAATCAGAAAAAGGGAATTATGTTTTCTTTATAAAGGAAGGTCAACTGGATGTGTTGAAAAAATCGGAAACTTCCGGGAGCAATGTAACGCTCGCAACATTGTGCGAAGGTCAGTCAATTGGAGAGATGTCCATTATTGACGATCTTCCGAGGTCTGCCACAATCCAGGCACGAAGCCGGACAAAACTGTATATCCTGTCCAAAAGCGCTTTTGATATGATTCTGAGCAAACATCCTAAGATTGGTATTAAACTATTAAAGGGGATCTCCCGGCTTTTAACCAGAAACTTGCGTGAAACATCGATCCGGCTGGCGGACTATATTCCCCCACTTTCTTGAAATAAAATAACCACACCATCATGGGAATTTGATCCAATAAAGAGATGCCTTACTGTTCGGTATATGACACCCCTCCTCTTTTCTATTCATTTCCAGAGCGTACCAGTTTTATGTGTTCAAAAATCTGATCGATTGTCCTGGAATTCCATTTTCCTTTTCCGGATATGGTCTTGTACCCTTTTTTGTTCATATATTCCGTGATATCGTCCACACCCATTCCTTTGTTCTCTTTCAACTGGATGATAAGGGCGATTATTTTTGATTTGTAATCCCCAGGCAGTTTTTTTATTTGTTCCTTAGAAGATAAAGTGGTCTGCTTCCCTTTTTCAGGATTGACCTCCAGCAGGTCGGTCAGATCATCTATATCCGGGGCTTTTTCTTTAGATGGCTGATCCACCAGCCCGGAAAGATCATCCAGTTCCGGTGCGGCTTCCACTGAAACGCTTTCCAGCAGGTCGGTCAGATCATCCATATCCGTGGCTTTTTCTTCAGACGGTTGATCCATCAGCTCAGAAAGATCATCCAGTTCCGGTGAGGCTTCCACTGAAACGCTTTCCAGCAGGTCGGTCAGATCTTCCATGTGCGGGCTGATTTTCTCAGACGAATCTTTTAAAAATTCATTAAGATCCTTGACATCCGGAAAATCAGAAGATCTGTCTCCTTCCGGAATTTCATTCAGAAGAGAATCCAGAACCTTTTCCTGCATCTCCTGGTCGTTCTTATCCTGAGTAAAAATCTCCTGAGATTCCGCTATCAATTCCGGCAGAACTTCTTTATTCCGGGAGTTCGATAGTTCGGTAATACTCCACGCATCTCCTTTTGATCCCCGGGTGGTGATATATTTCAAGGCAGATGCAACATTATTCAGCGCATCAGCCATTAACTTCTGTGCTTCTGCGCGCTTTTCCATTGCAACTGCTTTCCTTTCCTCGGCAGCCGCTCTTCTTTCCTGGGCGTCTGCGATTCTCATCTGCTGGCCGCTCAATCCCTCTATCAATCCTTTCAGTGCTCCAAAAGCAGAATCTTCACTCGTGACCTGCAGCCCTCTTTCATAACTGTTCAAAGGAGCCTCCTGTTTCAAAAAATCTTTCACCACGGGAAATCGTGCTGAAAGATTTTTCTCAATATCACCCTCGGTCATACCGGAATCGGCACTTTCCATAATAAAGCGCAGGACACCTACTGCCTGACGCGGATACCACTTTTCTTTTTCATTGACCTTGCATGGAATCCAGGAATCATATTGATCCTGCCAATATTGAATGGTGGACTCTCCGATATTCAGCTCATCCGCTATACCGCGAAGCGTATAATAATTTTTTTCAAACATGGCTGCCTCCTCTCCAGAAAAATTTGCAAACCCCATGCCGATTCTTCGAAAAAAAAGTTCGGAGAAAAAGAAGTTACAATTTGAATTCCAGAGACTTCTGAAAAAGCTTGAAATCAAAAGCACTGCCCCATTGCTTCCGGTTTTTCAGGATCATGAATCTTCATTCGGATAGGAGAAAAAATGAAAAAAGATATCCTCCATGAACAGCCGGTCATCCATGGATTCAGTCAAAAAATTGACGTTTTTTTCTGACAAACAAGTCAGACGAATATACGGATCGTCCTGCTAAAAATCTTTCAACACCACTTCACCGGCAGCATTCAGATCCTGATCATCGGATATGGCAAAAAGATACCGGTCTTCAAACCTCTGAAACCCGATATCCACCCATAGCTTGGCTGGATTGAGTTCTTTAAGATACTGAATCTTCACTTCAGAAATCCTTGTCAAATTTCCGATCCCCCTGCTGACTGCGGTCTCCAGAAAATCAATATAAACGGTATTGTTGATATGCCCCATAAAGTCATAGTCCGATATACGCGTTGAAATGCGATTTTGACATTCCACTGCCGGATGCCTGTTTGCTCTCCATTGATCAAGATTCTCATTCAATGCCACTTCCGGCTCCGAAGTGTAATGACATTCCATCTCTTTCGGGGCCTTGATAATCTTCATGCGAATCGAATCCACAAACACCCAGATGCTGGAAGCGGATATCAGCTTTTCTCCATTTGCATAAACCAGAAATTCTCTTTTTGCCTTTACACCTTTTATACTTCTCGACCATGTAATAATCTCGATTGTCTCTTTGTACTCAGGATAACGGAATACCTGCATATCCATTTTATTCAAAACCCATC
>CAMBQS010000050.1 GCA_945870015.1 Desulfocicer vacuolatum DSM 3385 | reverse complement strand
GTACTTGTCTTCCTCTTGGTTTTAAATGATATTACAGGAACTTTCTTCTTTAATTTTTCAACGATGGATTTCAACTCGTCTTGTTTATCATCCGGGAGGAATTCACCAAAATTCATTTTTAATGCCTCGGATTCCGTCCTGCCATACATCTGCTGCGCTCCTTTGTTCCAGGCCAGAATATTTCCTTCCATGTCCAGAACTGTAACAGCATCATTGGAATCCGCAAGAACCGTTGCCAGTCTCTTGAATGAATCTGCCTGTTTGATCTTCTGCACATCAAAAAAGGTCATGACCACACCATTAATTATATTTGCGGTTGTCCGGTATGGAATAATCTTTAATGAATACCAGATATTATCTTGTGATAGAATGTCCAATCCCACAGTATTGAGGTCTTTGAGGACATTCTCGGCCATACCGACAAGATCGACATCCGGGAAACAGGTTTTAAGGTCATTGAGTGGTCTGCCGATATCGGTGCTAATCAAATTGACGACCCCGGCGGCGGCAGGAGTATAGTTTTTTATGCGCAGGTCGGTATCAACAAATATTGTAGCGATTTCAGTAGCGGCCAATAAGTTGTTCATATCATCACTGGCTTTGGCGTATTCATCTACTTTATTTTGCAGCTCCGAATTAACTGTGGCAAGTTCCTCATTAGTGGATTGCAGCTCTTCCTTGGAGGTCTCTAATTCTTCGTTAGTGCTCTGCATTTCTTCGTTGACTGATTGCAGCTCTTCATTGGTTGACTTGAGTTCCTCATTGGATGTTTCCAGTTCCTCAATGGTTGCCTGGAGATATTCCCTGGTGGATTGCAGCTCTTGCTCAAGGCTTTTCAAGGCGGAATTCTGTTTTTTGGTTTTACCAGTCCCGGCCTTTTTTTCTTCTGATATATCTGCATTGGGTATATCCTCAAATGTAACGAGCATCAAACCCGAAGGCAGATGTTTCCCTGTTAAAAGTCTAACCGATATATTGATAATACAAAAGGTGCCACTATGTCTGACCCTCACTCCTGAGCAGAACATGTTCTTTTTTTCCCGCACTGATTTATGAATGGTTACGGAGAGTTTGTTTTTGAGATCTTCGCGAGCCATGTCTATCACGTTAAAACTGGGTTTTCCGATGGGAGGTGTCAGGTATCTGTCTGTTTCACCCACAAAATGCAGAATTTCATATTTTTCATTGATCAGGACTCCAGCCGGGGCATATGCATCAAGAAGTGTTCTTTCAATCTCGGCTCGAATATCGATTTTGACGGGCAGACCGTCTTTTTCAGCTATGATGTTATTTGCCTGGGCGGCATCATAAATTTTATCAGGATAATCCTTTTCTCTGCCTACAGTCGATGTTTTGCGCTGAAAGATCTTCCATTTGGAATTGATCGGCCCGAAAAGATCCGTATGCCCCACCCCGATACTCTCGGATGTGCCCAGGAACAAAATCCCGCCCTGGTTTAAGGTATAATGAAACAGGGGGATGATTTTTTTTTGCAGGACATTTTCCATATAGATCATGAGGTTCCGACAACTCACCATGTCCAGCTTGGAAAACGGCGGATCTTTAATAACGTTTTGAGTTGAAAAAACGATCATTTCCCGGATCTGCTTTTTAACATGGAAACCATCGGGTTTTTTTGTAAAAAATTGATTTAATCGCTTCAAAGGAATATCGACGCCTATATTCTCCGGATAGATTCCCTGGCGGGCAAAGGCTATGGCATCCGAATCAATATCCGTTGCAAAGATCTGAATGTTGAAATAGTTTTTGGCCTTGTCTTTTAATTCGGAAAGGATAATGGCAAGAGAATACGCTTCTTCACCGGTTGAGCAGGCTGTAACCCAGATACGGATCGTTGCATCAGGCCCTTTTTCTTTCAATAAGTTCGGCAGCACGTCCCGCTCAAGTATTTTATAGGCTTCCGGATCTCTGAAAAAACTGGTTACCCCTATGACCAGGTCTTTAAAGAGCACGTTTATTTCGGTGGGATTTTTCTGGAGGTATATAACATAATCAAACAATGCTTTTATCTGGTGAACGGCCAGGCGGCGCTCAATTCGACGCGAAATGGTGGTTTGCTTATAATGGGAAAAATCATGGCCGGTTGAGCTGCGAATCAGAGAAAAAATTTTCTGCATCTGATTTTTAATTGAGGTGTCTGTGAGTTTAATCTGGCTCTGTAACTCAAGATAAGGATGCTGCACATACCGGATTAAAGTGTCCGGCATCTTTTCAACCGGGAGGATAAAATCAATCAGTCCGGTCTCGACAGCACTTTTGGGCATACCGTCGTATTTTGCTGTGTCAGGCTGCTGGACCATGGCCATACCACCTTCACCTTTAATCGCTTTAATTCCCAGCGTTCCGTCCGATGCTGTTCCCGACAGGATGATACCGATGGCTTTTTCACCCTGGTCTTCTGATAGCGATCTGAAAAAGAAATCTATCGGCATATTAATGGTGCTGTTTTTTATCGGTTCCAACAGATGAAGGCTGCGATTGAACATGGCCACGTTTTTGCCCGGAGGATTAAGGTAGACATGATTGGCCCTAAGTTCAGTACCATCCTCAATCTCCCGGACAACCATACGGGTCTGTTTTTCCAGCAGCGATGCCATTATGCTTTTATGGTTCGGACTTAAATGCTGGATAATCACAAATGCAATATTACTGTCAGTGGGCATAATGGAAAAAAAAACATTGAGGGTCTCTAATCCACCGGCTGAGGCACCGATACCGACGATGGGGAGGTTGCTACTTTTTTTGAGCTGTTTTTCTTGTTCATCCGATTTTAAAAAATTTTTATCATTAGGTGGCCCATTCTTCTTTTTTGTTGTCATGGTTATTGCCTTTCTGTTCGAATGAACTTTTTCCAATACTCAACCATTCAAATGGTATCTTTAAGATCTGTTTAGCAATGGAGTATGATAGTCTGGAAAATCCAAATGTCAAACAATAATCGTTCTGATTCCAGATAGGAAAATAAATTTCTTTGGTATATTTATTAAATCTTTGAGTTTTTGAAAATAAAATAGTAAATAATTCAGGTTCTTGACAGTACCGAATTCAACTGAAAATTCGAATCACGCGACGAGCCTTAACCCAAGTTCGACAACATTTTTTTAAAAAAAAAGCAATAAATTCATATTAATATAGGAAAATCACGATATTTTTCCTCACTACATTTTTTATTTCTTGGGTCGGATTTTATTTTTTGGCCAGCGGATTTTTGATTCTTACCTTTTTCAACGGCTGCTTTTTTATGCCCAAAGCATCATAAATAATTTAATGCAAAAGATATTTGATGAGCATTAAAGACCTTGAAAATATTATAGTTGGTGGAGAAGGTGAACGTGTAGAGTTCAAGAAATCTACAGGCCAGAGAACTCTTGCAGCAAAAACTGTCTGTGCAATGTCAAATGGCCTTGGTGGTTTTGTTCTTTTTGGGGTTACGGATAAAGGTGAAGCTATTGGTCAGCTTGTTACTGCTAAAAGTCGGATGTGAGGTCGGACCAAGCCAGATAGCCGACTGACGAGGGTTTATGTTTAAAACAGGGCGTTTTTTCGGCCTTAAAATAATGTTTTTTGGCTCAAAAAGAGAATTCTAAGCAAAAAATGCCAGGATCATAAAACCTTTCCGATCCTGAAAAGAAAAAAATCAGCTCAAACGAAGCTGTGGTTCAGCGATTGAATTAATAGATCTAAATTTTTTTAAAAACAAACCTCTGAGATCGGCAAATCGAATATCTTTGAAAAATGACTTATCAATAAATACAGATTCATCGTTGCGATCCAAGAAAATCAGGTGTTCATGCAGTTTTCCGGGGAAAATATTTGATAGTCTGGAACTGTCACAACATCGGACGCCAACAATTTTGTGAGATCGGATTTTCATATCGCATTTGTACAAATTTTAATGACGACAAGTATCACCAGATTCCGCCATATGATTATTGGATTCAATAAAAGGCTGACGACATCATAAGGTTAAAAAATATATTGCAAACTTTTCAAAATAGTGAAAAAAATGAACTCGTTAGCTGGCCAAACAATATTGCTATGAAGGGTTTGTCTGAGATGAATCTTGAGCGTATTGTGTGACTCAGCTGCCACCTCTAAAATTAAATCTCTTTCAAAACTGAATTCAAAAACTTGAAGATCGAGTTATATCGAACAGGCGCTGGACTATGGATATAATATTGTTCTGCCTCGATATTTATGGAAAGAGTTGCCATACACGTTGAACGGGAAATCTTTTAAGGATTTGCTGATGGAAACCAATACACTTGCGGAAGCCCTGAAGGAACACGGTATTTTTCCATACCTTGTAGAAGCGAATTTAATGATGGCCCCTGTTCTCGGGTACAAGCATTATAAGGAATTCGCGTTTGAATCCAGTATTGCATTCTTTGGTGGCGATGTCGAACAACTGGAGACATGGAATCGGGATTTCAACCGTTTTCCCAATTCTATCAATGATCAGCCTGACCATAACCGCTGATCTGGAATTGATTCACCATGATGGATAATTTTTTCGTCTCCAGTTCCAGTATTTTCGCTGCCGCTGCCGACTCACAGGCGCTTTCGGCATTCTGTCTCGTTACGTTATTGATCTGGCCGACAGCGTTGGTAATCTCATCAAGCCCCCGCGCCTGCTCCTGGCTGCCGAGGGTGATTTCTTCCGTCAACTGGTTGATTGCCTTCCCTCCCTCTACTGCTTTCACAAGCTGATCGTCGATTTCCTTGGAAAGTGATTCACCGTTGCGAGCAAAATCGACGGAATGCCTTATCAACTCCTCGGTTCTCCTGGCAGCATCGGTTGATCGTTTCGCCAGTTGTCCGATTTCTTCAGTCATCGCTTCGAAACTGTCTCCGGCGATTTCCACATGCGCTGCTGCAACCGATGCGTTCAGGCCAAGGTAATGCGATACCATCCCAACATTTTTCAACTCTTTAATGATGGCGTTGAATTCATTTTTCATTTTTTCTATGATTTCAACCCTCTCTTCCCTGGCATCGTCATGGGTTTCGCGTCCAAACTCATCAAGACGATTCGCCATATCTTCGGATCGTTTGGCAAGCTTCCGGATTTCAGACGCCACAACGCCAAAGCCACCTGCCGAAGAGCGGATTGTTATAGCTTTTCCGGCAGCGTTGGTCGACAGCGATTCTGTTTCCTTTGCTATCGTATCAATCTCATGAACAATGGTAGTGGTGTTGTCTGCGGCCGAGCTGATTTCATGCATTGCAGCGAGCATCCGGTCCATTGCTTCCTTGCTTAAGGTTATGGATTGTAACGATTGTTGTGCATTAAACCTTGCATTGTCTGTATTCTTAGCCGTCTTTGCAGAGGTTTCTGAAATATGAGCGAGATTCCTTGACGCCTCTGAAATTTGCCGATCCTGTTCTGTTGCGCCCTTTTCCACTATCTGACTGCTTCGCGTTATGCGGTTACCGACCTCGGTAACGCTTTCCACCGATTCGGTAACCTGGACAATAGCGGAATGGAGGGATTCAGCCGTCCGGTTTATTGCCTTTTTGATCATGGCATGCTCACCCCGGTAACGTCCTTTCATGCGGACTCTCAGGTCATAGTTTGCAAGCTGGTTCAATACCGTGTTCGCTTCACTGACCGGATCAATGACTGCATCAAGCGTTCCGTTCACTCCATTGATCATATCACGCCAGATCCCCCCGAAATCCCAATCGTTACCTCTGGTCCGAAGTTTCCCCTCGTTGATATTGGCGATCAGATGTTGGGTTTCGTTGTGCATACCGTAAAGGGTGGCAAGAAGAATGTTCAGGTTCTGCTTGAGGTTGTTGTACTCACCTTTAAAATCATCGATCAAAAAAGGAGGAATCGTTCCGTGTGAAATCTGGTCGATGGCATTCGCCGCAAGGCGCAGTGGAGTCACAAGTGCATCAAGCATGCGGTTGACAAGGGTGATCAGTTTGGCGTCTTCACCCTCAAAATTATCGGGATTTCCCCGTTCATCGAGCAGGCCATCCATCATCGCCTCAGCGAGCCTTTGGATCTCGTTGTTTGCTGTGCGTGGACGGTTTGAAATTTGTTCCGTCTTTTTTTGTCTGGTCGGCATTTCAGTACTCCTCAAGATAAGTGAACAGTTTACCGCAAATATACAACGTGGCGTCACCCGCAGCCGCCTCAGTGGCCGGGGTCATGGCGTCACGCATCTGGTTGAAGCATCGCCCTTCGATCCCCACAAGGATGATTTCCGGTGGAATGATTTCCGGATAAAGAATCCGTCCGATGTCGATGGTCTCTTTCAGTCCGATTCCATGTACTGATATGGCCGAATTCCCACAGAAAGAGATTTTGTCCCAGGAGAGGCAATGAAGGGTTCCCGGAGCAGCCCCGAATTGAACGGCATCGACAACAATCAATGCCCGCTCATCTCCCCTTAAACGGTCAAGAAGCGCAAGTCCTCCCACTCCGGCAAATTCAATCCTGGCACCCGGTGGCAGTTCCATGGCCTCCAGAAGCTTGTATACCTCGTAGCCAATGGCATCGTCGGCGATCAGTTCATTGCCGATGCATATGACAAGCACATCGGTTCGAAGATCTTTCGTTATTGAATCCTGATTCGGGTCCGGCATTGCTGTCCGCATTGGGAAATTTCCGATTTTATGGGTCTGCTGATCAGTTCGTTGACAACACCGTCAAAATAGGCATGGAACAGCCGGCACATGGCGTTTCCCATCTCTATTCCCCGGAGGTTACAGATTTCCCTGAGGATGCAGCGTTCAAAAATAACAGTTGAATCATCACCGGCAGTTTCAAGTGAGATCCCAAAACCAGCTTTCATCCGGTCTGCGACAATGGCCATCGTATCCTCAAGGGACGGGTTATCGAGGAAGATGGGGTATTTTTTTGCAGTATCCCGTCCGGCGATTCGTCCGACCGATGCTATCGATCCTCCCATGATGTTATCAATGGTGGACGTAAAAATGTCGATCAAAAAAGCCACCTCCGTAAATGCCTTGCGGTGGTCCTCCATCGTCAGGCCCATGATTGTCTCATTGTTCATAGGAATTTCTCCATTCTGTTACAAAACCCTGAATCGCGGTAGAAATTTTTTACCACATGGTAGTTTTCATGGGTCAGGGCGCCGGAAGGGCAGATATAGGAGCAACTCAGGCAGGCGATACAGTCTTCCGCATGCTGGATTAAAGCCAGATGTTTTTCTTTGTCATATTCAAATACTTTTGTGGGGCAGATATCTACGCACATCCGGCATCCCCGGCATGATTTCTCATGAATCTGAATGTCAACCATCAGCCATTCCTCCGAATTGTACGCAGGTTCAACCCCTTTTGGGCGATAATGATTTCCATAGGCATAGCGCCAAGGGCATGGGTGGCGCAGGACAGACACGGATCATAGCAGCGGATTCCAAATTCAACAGCGTTGAGGAGAGCAGTGTCATCCGGTTTTCCCACCACATGGGAAGCTGCGGCCTTTTCTATTGTCCGGTTTATGGACACATAATTCTGCTGGGTGGCCACAATGAGATTAGCAGAACGGACAATTCCGTTCTCGTCGATTTCATAGTCATGGATAAGGGTTCCTCTGGGCGCTTCCACATGACCGACCCCTCGTCCTCCACGAAATCGAACAGGAACCCTGGTTTGGCCGTGTATTGCCTGATCCATGATGATTTCCTTTGCCCGCTCCGCGGCATAGATCAATTCAATCACCCGTGCATAGATCTGAAAAACAATGATGTGGCAAGGATGCCCTCCGAGTTTTCTGAGCGATACCAGTTCGGCATCGGCGCCGGGCGTTCCATAACCGTCAGCGATATTGGCACGAGCAAGGGGGCCTACCCGGTATTCATGATGTTCTCCATCAAGATCAACGCGGACTTCCTTCATGTAAGACCAATCGACCATCGACTCGACAAGATGGCGGTCATACTCTTCTATGGGAAATTCCATACGGATCGCTCCTGTTTCATCCACGGCACGCAGATTCCCCTCGAGCATCGAGGCCTTGCCGTTCCTTACGGTTCCAAGATTCCATGCCGGAATGACCCATCCGCTCATGAAAGAGGGATGCAGTTCGATCTGTTTTAGCAGCAAACCTTTGGCAGCACCGGCAAGTTCCGGGATCAATTCACTGACTTCGCTGATCCATGCTTCGAGCATCTTCTTCTTTTCGCTATCAAGAACAAAGGTGATTCCTCCAGCCACCGAGGTAACAGGATGTATCCCCCGTCCACCGATCAGCTCGCTGATTTTCTGACCCAGTGTCCTGCACCGAAGAGCTTTTTTTGCAAGTTCCGGATTCGCCTGGACTATACCGACAACGTTTCGGAGGGCAGGATCGGCATCAAGCCCCAAGGCAAGATCTGGTCCTTGCAGAACAAACAGGGAAAGGGCATGGGAATGGATGATATGTCCCATATAGAGCAGCTCTCGAAGAAGTTTGGCAGCAGGCGGAGCTGTGACTCCGGCGGCACGGTCCAGTGCATGGGAGGCAGCAAGATGATGCGCAGCAGGACAGACCCCGCAGATGCGTGCAGTGATAAGCGGCATCCGGTCAGCTTCCATTCCCACCAGAATCCGTTCGAATCCTCGAAGTTCGTTAACCACAAGTCCGGCCGAAGAAAGTGACCCGTTTTCGTCCAGGTTCAAAAAAACCCGGGCATGTCCTTCAATACGTGTAACAGGATCGATGGTGATCGTTTTATTCATAACTTGCCTCCGCATCGGCAAGCCATTTCCTGATCAGGAATGTCGGTTTTTCTCCGATCATTGACGTTGCCATGGTGTAGGAATAGTGAGATTTTGCTGTTCGTTCGATTTCCGTAATAATGGATTTTCGCTGGATATTGGTAAGCCGCGACATCCGGTCGGCAATCTCCGTGCGGATATCCCGGTTGGGCTCTGTCAGAATCTGCATGGTTGCACCGGCGCATCCCGTACAAACAACCCCGTTCGTCGGACAGGGAGCCAGGCAGCGATCAAGCGTTGTGGACCCCATGCAGATGTAACCCTGACTTAAGAAGCACAGGTCAGGCTCCGGTATCCCACAGGAATTGCTTTTAATGGTGTCCACATCGGTTTTTTCCATGGTTCGGGTGCATCGACCGCACACGGATCTTCTGTTTGCCTTTGGGGTTCTTCCTTCCACAATAGCGATAAGGGCATCGAACACAAACGCCGGATGGGGAGGACATCCTGGAAGGTATAGATCAACGTCGATCACCTGATCTATCGGCAAAACATGTTTCTCAAATAGTGAAACCTCGCTGGATGGGAAAAGATGGGATGCTGTGGTTTTACTGTTCGAGTAAACGGTTTCAAAGATCTCCTTGCGAGTGTGGACGATTCCGGCGCCGACAATCCCGCCGTAGACCGCACACGTTCCCCAGGCGACAAGAAGATCACAGCTTTTTCTCATTTCTTCGGCTGCATGGCGGTCGTGTTCTGTCCGGATCGCACCGGAGACAAGACCGAGTCGAGCCTTCGGGTAGCCTTTGATGTCGGTCAGCACTGGACATCTCTGGATCTGTACCGATTGCAGAACATTGAGAATCTTTTCATGAAGGTCGACGATGGCCACATGACATCCACCGCAATCGCTGAGCCATTCGATATTGACAGTGACCGGATCGTTCTGGACTACGCTGCTCATAGGTCATTTCCCCCTTTCTGGATGTGAAACATCATCACAGGAATTCCGGGTTACGACCAGTTTCTTGTAACAACTGTTTTCTCCCACATGAAGGATTTCAAGTGTGGACTCATACCCCATGATGTTGATAAGGGCCCCGGCAAAGAATCCGTTCATCATGTTGCAGAGCGATCCTTTCTGATGATGGCCGAATTTGAAGAGTGACTGCCGTATCATGCAATCCCTGAATGCGAGAAGGATCTCATCCGTGTTTCCATCGGACTGTATCAATTCAGGACGATCATGGGGTTTGAATGGTTCGAAACTCCAGAGACAGTTGTTTTTCTGCAGAACAGCCCGGATCGTTTCGAGGGCTTGCTCAATGTCGCCGGTTGCCAGTGCGCCCCTGGAAAATTCCATCCCCAGCCGTTTTCCGGCCAGATAAGAAATGCTGTTCGCAGACTCACCGATGGCCTGTTCAATGCCGCTGGCAAGGGCTCCGAGAAAATTCATGGCCTCCTGTAGTGAGACCCTGGCTTCATGTAGATCTGTCACGACAAAACACTCCTTCCATGCTACAAGAATGGCAATTTGACCAGCTCAGATTAAATTGGGAAAAATAAAGCCTTACTCCATATTGCATTTATGATGGTGCAATAAAAGGTGGATTGGGTTATTATTGCCGGGTTGCGTTTCCCGTCATCAGATTTTGGATTTTCAACTATACATGCAGGATGGGCTAAACGAAATATAACCTATCATTGTACCATATATAATGTTAATTGGATTTATTGTATTGAACAGCGGACACGTCTTTCATACTTTGTGATTATAAAGAATGTGGATCTGGTTTGTCAATGGAATTATTCTATTATCACAAAATTCAGTTGGATTCTCCCTGCTTCAGTGGGCCGAGAAGTAACGGAACTATAGGTTGTTGACAAATTGTACAAAGTATTTCGGATAACCACCAAAATCCAATTTTTTATGCGGCAAGAGCGCAATGAATGATTTTATAGCGAAGTCGTTCACTGTCTGAATGAATTAGGGTTCGTCGGCAAAAAACAGCTTCATTTCCCGGCTGCAATTTAATTCTGATATCTTTAGCGGATTTGCGGGCGTTCCTTAAATTCTACACTCCTGTTTTTTGCTTACGAGCCCTTATTCATGAGTTTGAACGACGAAGTCTTAAAATTATTCATGAAGCGGTATTAATGAGTGTTCCCTCCATCCCCGGATTCGGAACTTGACTTTTACCCCCGGATTCAGTAGGGATTGAACGCTTGCTTGAACCATTTTTGCCATTCCCCCTTGTGATGCATACCCCTCGTCCGTGATCAAAAAGGAGGCTCGAAAAACCGTACAAGCCGGAATAATAAAAAATTTATGGTCAGAGTTAGATGTTCCCAATGAATTATTCAATAAATATAAGGAGTACCTCAATCCAATATGAAAAATCATTCTACAATCGGAAATATTGCATTTCATGAAGGAGATGTAATTGGCGGCTATGTTGTTACGCGAACCGCCAGACTGGATGAGATCCAAGCTTTTTACTATCGGTTGCTGCATAAGGCAACCGGAGCGCAGCACATCCATATTGCTAATGATGACAAGGAAAACACATTCGCAGTCGCCTTCAAGACCGTTCCAAAAGATTCAACAGGTGTTGCACATATTTTGGAACATACGGTGTTGTGCGGTTCCAGAAAATTTCCGGTACGCGATCCTTTTTTCTCCATGATCAAAAGAAGCCTGAATACATTCATGAATGCATTTACAGCATCGGACTGGACCATGTATCCGTTTACGACCCAGAATCAAAAAGATTATTATAACCTGATGGATGTATACTTGGATGCTGCTTTTTTTCCGAATATCGAGGTTCTCAGTTTCATGCAGGAAGGGCATCGCATGGAACTGGATGAGCAATCCAGGCTGGTTTACAAAGGTGTGGTTTATAATGAAATGAAGGGGGCCATGTCGTCTCAGGATCAGGTCATGGTTCGATCTCTTTTAAATGCCCTGTACCCGGAAACAACCTACCGGTTTAACTCCGGCGGAGATCCTTCCGTGATTCCGGAACTCACCCATGAACAGTTGAAAGCGTTTCATAAAAGATATTATCATCCGAGCAATTCCTTTTTTTATACATACGGGAGCCTGCCGTTACCGGATCATCTCCGGTTCATCGAAGAAAAAATTCTCAGCCATTCTGATTCAATCGATCCTCAAACCATTGTTCCATCTCAATCAAGATGGAAGCAACCTGTTCAGGTATCCTATTCATACCCGCTGGACCCGGCGGAAGATCATTCCAGAAAGTGCCAGGTTGCCCTGGCCTGGCTGACAGCCGATATCAAGGATTCTTTTGAAGTTCTGACACTTGTGCTTCTGGAGCAGATTTTGCTCGGAAATTCCGCATCCCCTTTGCGGAAGGCCTTGATTGAATCCGGGATTGGAACCGCTTTAAGCGATGGTACAGGGTTTGATGCGGACAACCGGGATACGCTTTTTTCCTGCGGACTCAAAGGTGTGACCGAGGAAAGCGCAGACCGGATTGAAGAACTGATCCTCAAGGTGCTGAACGGTCTGGCAACCGCCGGAGTGCCCCGGCAGTTGGTTGAATCTGCAATCCATCAGATCGAATTCCATCGCAAGGAAGTGACAAACTCTCCTCATCCATATGGCATCAAGCTATTGCTCACCTTATCCAGTAACTGGTTTCACGGCGGCGATCCGGAAAAGATACTGCTGCTGGATACGGATTTGAATCAGATATGGGAAAAGATTGCACAGGAACCTTTTTTTGAAAACAAGATCCGGCAGTATTTTCTGGATAACAATCATCGTGTCCGTCTCTTGCTTACGCCGGATGGCAAGCTGGCTGAAGAAGAGAAGATACGAGTGGGGAAAGAACTGGATGCGGTGCAGGAAAAACTCAATCCAAAAGATCTGGAAACCATCAGACAGTATACGGAAAAGCTGGTACGGTTACAGGATACGGAAGAAGACCTGTCCTGTCTTCCAACCCTGTCACGGAAGGATATCCCCCCGGATGTCTCCATTGTAAAAGCGTCGGATGCCTATCCGGAAGCTGTATCGGAATGTTATGAGCAGCCCACATCCGGGATTTTTTATTTTTCTGCAGCAGCCGGAGCCGGAGGAGTGGAAAAGGATTTGATTCCTCTGCTGCCGTTTTTCTGCTCCTCTTTTACCCGGGTTGGAACAAAAGATCATGATTATACGGAGATGGCGCAGTTGATCGATCTGTATACCGGTGGCGTTGGCCTGTCACCGCAGGCACGTACAAGCTTCCGCGCGGACAATGAGGGCCTTCCGTTTGTGTCCTTTGGCGGAAAGTGTTTGGCACGTAACCTGGAGAAGATGTTTGATATCATTGCGGAGCTATTCGGCAGGGTGGATTTTTCCGACCTGAACCGGTTGAAAAATTTACTGCTGGAATACCAGGTCGGCATGGAATCCATGATTGTCAACAATGGCCACAGACTGGCTATGTCCCTGGCATCCAGAAACTTCACACCGTCAGCCGCTCTGGGTGAATTGTGGAGCGGCGTGCATCAGTTAAAGACAATTCAGAACATCACACAGAAATTTACGGGAACAAAGCAGACCGATGCAGAACTTCAGAAGCTGGCCCAGGATCTCTCCCGGATCGGAAAGGCATTGTTCCAATCTGCAAATCTAAGAACCGCGCTGGTCGGAGAAGAGAGCATGCTGTCATCCGGTGTTGACCTTGTCCGGTCTGTTTATGAAGGGATTCCGGATGGGACATCCGATTTTTTCAGGATGCCATCAATTCTTATCGATCCGGAGCTTCCCAGGGAGGGATGGAGTACCTCCTCTGCCGTATCTTTTGTCGCAGGGATGTTCAGGGCCGTTAGAATGAACCATCCGGATGCACCGGCGCTTTCTGTCATATCCAAACTGATACGCTCCCTGTATCTCCACCGGGAGATCCGTGAAAAGGGAGGCGCTTACGGAGGGTTTGCTGTTTACAACTCCGAAGACGGCCTGTTCGGTTATGCCTCCTATCGTGACCCCCATATCCTTTCAACCTTGAATGTTTTCAAAGGGGCACCGGAATTTATCCGGTCCGGCAAGTATGATGAAGAGGACATCAAGGAGGCGATTTTCCAGGTGTGTTCGGAAATCGACAAACCCGATACCCCTGGTGTTGCCGGACGCAAGGCGTTTTTTCGGAAAATCATTTCCCTCTCCGATGATACCCGGATCAGATTCAAGAAAAATCTGGTTCAGGTGGATCGCAAGAAGGTCATGAATGTATCTGAAAAGTATTTTCATTACAGCGAAGATCAGCAGGCCATTGCAGTCATATCCGGCGAAGATAAAATCCTGGCATCCAATCAGAAACTGGGAGAGAAAGCGCTTTCATTGCATAAAATATAACAAAAAGAAGAGTCCCCTCATTACAGTAAAAGATCCCCTGTGAAAGGGGATCTCATCAAACAATTCCCCTTGAGGGGCATAAGCGCTAACTTAACAATTAACCATTGATTATTGATTATTTTTCGAGTTTCATGTGGGAGAGGTCTTCCAGCCGCGAAATATTATTTTGATCAAAGCACTAATATCACAACAAGATACCACCCACTTACAAATGGTAAAACAATAATCAATAATCAATTGTTAATGACTAATAATCAATTTACTTTAGCGCCAATGCCCTTGAGGGGGGCAGGGGGGTGTAACTACCTTCTCTTGGCAGCCCTT
>CAMBQS010000049.1 GCA_945870015.1 Desulfocicer vacuolatum DSM 3385 | reverse complement strand
TTCACCTGTTTCTGCGCCATTTGAACCAGCGCTTTTTTCCCCAGAACATCCTGATAAACCGATTCCATATGGTTTACCTGTTCCTTGATTCCGGCAAGCTGCGTGATCAGATTTTCATCTTGTGCATGAATAGAAAGGTAAGCCTGAATCTTTTCTATCTCTTTCAATGTTGTTTTCTGTTTTTCAATGATCTGCTCTCTCTTTGCTTTGTTTTCCGTAATCTGCTTCTCATTCTTTTTGCAATCGGATTCACCTTCTTTTATGATCTTGCTCTTTTCTGAAATCTGTAAATCTAAAGCACGTATGCTCCGGATCAAGGGAGCTTCAATCTTCTGCTGTTCCTTTGCTCCGGCCGTTATCGACTCCGCTTTCTTCAGCAGCTCCTCTTGTTTCATCATCGCCTGTTCCGCCTGTGGCAAACGATCTTCATTTGTTTTCAAAAACTCCTGATCCGATTTCTGCTGCTGGCGGATAGAAACCAAAGCTGAAAATTCTCCATCCAGCTCTGCTGCCCTTTGTGAGCGGTTCAGTTTTTCCCGATCCGGCTGAAAGGCTTTTACGGCCTTTAAAATCTCATTCTCTTCAGCGGATATGGATAAAATTTCATTCCGGAGTTCGGCAATATTGGTCTGCCATTGAATCGCTTTGCTCATTTCCTGATGTTGCAGCGAAATTTTCTTTTCTGATTTTTGCTTTTTGGAAAGTGATTCCAATAATTCCGATTCCTGCTCTTCACTCAGGATCGTGATTCCGGCTGTCTCTGCCTGAAGCAAATTCAGTTTTTCCCTTTCATCCCGGTGACGTTCGTGTACCCTTATGGATATCTCACTATAAATTTCCGTTCCCGTGATCTGCTCCAGGATCGGAGCCCGTTCATCCGGTGATGCCTGAAGAAAAGCTGCAAAACCTCCCTGAGCCAATAAAATGGACCGGGTAAAACGATCAAAATCCATCCCTGTCTTTTCTTCGATAACCCAGGCAACATCCCGCTTTCTGGATTCAAGGATCTGTCCGCTGACTGCATCTGCTATTTCATGTTTTGACTCTGCCAGATTCCCGTCTGCTTTTTTATGAGACCGGTGCTGACTCCAGTGGCATCTGAACTTGCCTGCCTGGGATTCAAAGGTCACTTCTGCATAGCATTCTCCGGTTTGCCGGGACATGATCTCATTGCTGCTTCTGGTGATTTTGCCCAGTCTTGGGGTTGCCCCGTAAAGGGCCAGGCAGATTGCATCCAGGATGGTTGATTTACCGGCACCAGTCGGCCCGATGATGGCAAAAATTCCATGGGAAATGTATTCCGGCGATGCAAAATCAACTGCCCACTCGCCGTAGAGTGAATTCAAGTTTTTGAATCGCAGCTCAAGAATCTTCATGATTGCCTGCTCCTATTGAAAGAGATCATTTGCAGGCGTTGATTTGAGGAACTTTGATTACGCATCATTTTTATCCTCCTCCAGCAGATTCTGAACAATTTCCTGATAGCACTGCGCCATTGATGGCCGGTCTTCGGGAGGCACTTCAACGGAGTCAAGACAGCGCTCAAAAACATCATTCACATTCAGATCATCCAGGGTTTCATCATCCGCCATTCTGCCGATCACCCGCTCCATCACCCGTTTGTTTCTGATCCGCCGAATCTCCATCGAGGTTCCATCAATTAGCGATTCTATCCGCTCCCGGAGGTTCCCGATAACCTCTGATCCCGTGTATTCAATCTCTATCCAGGCATTGCTTTTATCCTTTCTGAGTGCATCGATTCTGTTCTGAATTTCTTCCATTGATCCGGAAATACCCACCAGAGGTTGAAAGCAGGGAATCTTCTGCAGAAACAGGTGCAATTGCAGATGGCTGTTATCCGGCTGCTGACCGGATAATTCTGCAATCACGACGCTTTTCTCCTGATTTGCCTCACCAAACCCCATGGGAACCGGAGAACCGGAATACCGGATACGCCCGGATTGCCCGACACATTGCGGAACATGAAGATGACCCAGAGCCAGATAATCAATGCTGGGCGGGAAAATATTCTCGTCCACATGTGCCAGAGACCCGACATAAAGCTCCCTGACCCCATCACCGTCAAACGTTTTCCCTCCGGCGGTAAAAAGATGCCCCATGGCTATGATCGGAATTGCTGATTTTTGATATGGACTTTGCAATTGCTGCTGCATCATTTCCGCTCGTTTCTGCTCTGCGATAGTACATACCCGTTCATAATGTTTTCGGATTCCATCTAACAATTTTGCCTGTTTGTTTTCTATGGTTTCCCCTGCTTCCACAAGGCGGATATCTTTATCCCGCAGATAGGGAACCGCACAGATGATTGCAGAACAAGCCCCCTTGTCCTGCAAACCTGCATCTCCGGTTTTGAAATCATCGATTACAATAACCTCATCCTCCGGACGATCGGTCATGGCTCCCACCACATGAACATTCAATACCCGCAGAAGCTCCCTGGGTGCATTCAAAAAAGATGGAGAATCATGATTTCCCGCAATGACCACAATGTGGCGGCAGCAGGAATTGGCGACCCTGCACAGAAAACGGTAATACAACTCCTGCGCTTTGTTGCTGGGAGTACTGGTGTCAAAAATATCGCCGGCAACCAGCAGAACATCGATATTCTGTTGCGCAATCGTATCTGCCAGCCACTCCAGAAATGCTGAAAATTCATTATATCGTTTGCGGCCATAGAGTGAACGGCCCAGATGCCAGTCTGACGTGTGGAGAATTTTCATGTAAAAAAATCCTTGTCATCTCAAATTTTGAAAATACAATACTCTGGAACACGGGTTCGAGATTTGTATTGATCTCTTTTTGTACAGCAAATCCCGCAAATTTCAAGTACTCATCTTTATTGCCTCCGGAAACGGAAAAAACATGGTCTGATCTCTTCCAATATTGCACAAGCCGCGTCTTGACCTGCCGGCATTCTTCACATATACTCGCCTCATGAGAAGGCAATTTCATTTCCGCAAATTGTCTTTGCCGCATGCGAATAATGGATAATTTTATTTCTGCTTTACATGAAAACAATTGAGGCGCATTTTTTATGACAACGGCCGGCCATGAGTCCAGACAATATCCTGCAGCAATGGTCAATATTACCAACAAATGCAATCTCTGCTGCAAACACTGCTTTGTTTTTCAAGGTTCCAACCCCACTTCAACTCAAAATGAGCTGTCTACGGAACAGCTGCTGGAAAGACTGTCTTTTCTTCAAAAAAAACATTCCATCCAAACCATGCTCTGGATGGGCGGAGAGCCGCTTTTACGGCCGGATGTGCTGGAGCATCGCGATCAAATAATCTTTTAAGGAACACCATGCAGCAACATATACCCAAGATCATACACCAAACCTGGAAGAATGGAAAAATTCAGGGAAGCTGGGTGGAGTATGTAAAATCGGTAAAGCGTTTTCATCCCGGCTGGGAGTATCGATTATGGACCGATGAGGATCTGAATCAACATGTCAAATCCAATCTTCCGGAGTATTACCCTATATTTTCTGCCTATCCACATCCGATTTTCCGTGCAGATGCCATCCGCTATATAATGATGCGAGATTTTGGCGGCATGTATTGTGACCTGGACTACGAGTTTATCCGGCCCTATGATTACAGCGGCACGGATCTTCTGCTGGCCACAGAAAATTCCTATGAAACCGGTCACGACCATTTTCAGGTAGGCAATTTCTTTTTTGCATCTGTTCCCGGACACCCATTCTGGCAGGATGTGGTGAATTATCTGATCCAAAATCCTCCGGAAAAAGGTTGCGATGTGGTGGATGCGACCGGCCCGGCTATGCTCACGAAGGTCTGGCTTGCGAATAATTATAAATATCAAAATTATCGTCTGGAACCCAAATTATTGTTCAGCCCCTTTGGAATCCATAAGTCTTTTGAAAAGAAGATACTCTTAAATAACGGCATTACATATGGGATACATCATGGAGCAGGCAGTTGGAAAGATCATCTGTCTTTAGATTATTGGAAAAGAAAGATTAAACAATTGGTCACTGCTTTACTTGAAAACTAATGGAAACATCTCTTGCAGGGCCGACATGAATTCTTCATATTGCAATTCCGCACGGTAATAGGGGCTTTCCATTAATCGGATTATACCTTTACCTTCCAGCGAGGAAAAATATTCAGAAACCAAATTTCCAGTTTTTTTGGAAAGGGGATTATTTTTATATTGATCGCGCAAGAAGAGGGAATATTCCCATTCCTCCAGTCGGGCATCAAAATAGACCGGTTCATCCTCTGTTTCCAAAAGCTCAAGATTTGGGAATCGATCTGACTGGCTTCCGGGCAACCTTTCAAGTAACATTTTCACTTTCGGACAATATACTGTCAATAAATCTCCGCGCTGCATTACGGTGTATCGTGTTACGGAGGAGGTTCCTGAAGCTATTATGGGCAACTCCAACTGCTTAGATTTTTCAGACAGTAATTTTAATAGTGACTGATTATTTTCCGGAGTTTTAAGACGAATCCGTTCCTTTACGACAGGTGGATTATAATTCTCCCGTAATTTTTCCAATAGCTTGTCAGGCCATAGGAGACGAATAGTTTCAGTGCGTGTGATAATCAGGTCTTCTACCATCGTTTTTAGAACCTTTGATACAGTTGAAAGGCTCATCGTTTTTTTATTCCAACGATTCACCAGGAGATTTCGCTGGTTAATTGTTGCACGGATATCTTGAACAGTCTGAAAGGCGGAATAAATAAAAAATCCCCCACCATCGAACTGTTTTTCCGATAAATGTTTTTGATAAGCGCCGATGAGGGAAAGCGGTTTTTAGCACCACTCCGAAATACACTGAATGTGCCCGGATAAACCACCACACAATTACCACACAGATCGATGCCACTAATCCCTTCCCTTTCCAGCTCTTTAAGCTGCAGTTCACTTAAAAACGGCATTAAAAGCATAGCAAGCACTACAAAATAACATAAGCAATTTATCTCGGATGTAACGTGTAATTCCATTCGCCATGGAATTGTTCTCTTTCGAGAGCTAATGTTTTTATTTCCTTGGCGAATACTTTCTGTAGCAAACGCAGACGTATGTAACTTTGCAAAAAATTTAATCCCTACATGCGAAGGATACGGGCTGAGTTCAGTATGGCCAGCAGCGCCGTTCCCACGTCGGCAAAAACCGCTTCCCACATGGATGCCAGACCAAAGGCTCCGAAAGAGATAAAAACAATTTTTATCGTAAGGGCAAGGAAGATGTTCTGCCATACGATTTTCCGGGTCTGCTTGGCAATGGTTATGGCTTCCGCTACTTTTAACGGGGAGTCTGACATGAGAACCACATCGGCGGTTTCGATGGCAGCGTCTGAACCCATCGCGCCCATGGCAATGCCGACGTCCGCACGGGCAAGAACAGGGGCATCGTTCAGACCGTCTCCTACAAAGGCGGTTGTGCTGCCTTTTGGGGCCTGCTGAGTGATTTTTTCAAAAACAGCAACCTTTTCTTCCGGCAGAAGATCGGAGTACAATTGATCAAGGCCCAGTTCAATTGAAACCGCCTGGGCAGCGCATTGGTTGTCGCCGGTCAGCATCACAATCTGTTTGACTCCCTGGTCCCGAAGTTTATAGATTGTCTGTTGCGCATCGGGACGGATTTCATCCCCGATGGAAATAATTCCGGCAAGCTTTCCGTCCACGACAATCTGGGCTACGGTTGTGTCAAAGCTGCACTGGTCGTGATTGACTTCTTCCTGATGGAGAAGGCTGTCGTTTCCTACAAGAACCGAATGCCCTTTATAAATGGCACTTACACCTTTTCCATTCACGCTTTTGTGGCCGGATATCTGACTGTTTTCCAGCTCACCTCCGGCAAGGGAATATGCGGACAAGATGGATGTGGCAATGGGATGGGTGGACTGGTATTCTGCTGCTGCTGCAAACTCGAGCACTTCATTTTTGGAATATCCATTCAAGGTGATCACGTCGTGAACAACAAACACACCCTTGGTCAAGGTTCCGGTCTTGTCGAATACAACGGTTTTGACGGAAGATAGCGCATCGATAAAATTGGACCCTTTCACCAGAATGCCATTTCTGGAGGCTTTCCCGATGCCGCTGAAATAGCCCAGGGGAATACTCACAACCAGCGCACAGGGGCATGAAATGACCAGTATCACCAATGCCCGGTAAATCCAGGTTTCAGAAGAGGCGCCTTCAATGAATAATGGCGGGAGAAAGGCGATACAGGCGGCGATGATGACCACCATTGGCGTATAGTATCGGGCAAAGGTGGTGATGAATTTTTCTGTCTTTGCTTTTTTGGCAGCCGCATTTTCGACAAGATCCAGTATTCTGGCAATGGAAGATTCGCAAAAAGGGCGAGTGACCGTGATGGTCAATGCCCCGGTTTGATTGATCTGACCGGCCATGACCGAATCACCTGGATTTTTGCTTACAGGAATGAACTCACCGGTTAATGCGGAGGTATCGATCTGAGAGTTTCCGGAAAGAATCCTGCCGTCAAGAGGAATCTTATCGCCGGGTTTAACCAGTATGATTTCTCCTACCAAAACATCCTCTGGATGAAACTCCAGATAACCGTCAGGTCTCTGAACCAGTGCCTTGTCCGGTCTGGCATGTAACAACCCCCGGATCGACCGGCGGGAGCGGGAAACAGCCACCTGCTGGAGAAGTTCTCCGATTCTAAAAAAAATCATGACTCCGATGGCTTCAGAATAGGCATGAATCAGGATCGCCCCGATTGTGGCAATAACCATGAGTACATTTTCATCAAAGAAATCCAGCCGCAGTATGGTTTTTACGGCATTCAGAAGAATGTTCCATCCGGCAAGGACATAAGCCACAAGAACAATAAGGATTTCCAGATTCTCAAATGGTTGTGCATAAATCCATTCTTCAGAGAAAAGCTGAGTCAGAAAAAGAATAATAGATAGAATAAGAACAGCAATCGAGTTTCTGGAAACAACCCCATCCGCATCTTCTTCCGTATACCTGGTTTTGGGAGTCAGTTCAACTTTAGGATTGATGGATCGAACCTTATCGATCACCCGATCAAGATCAATCGCTTTTACGCGCAAGGTTAAATTGACAAAATCCACTACAGCTTCTTCTATACCTTCCGCGTTTTTCAACCCATGCTCAATTTTGGCGGCACAGGATGCGCAATCAATATTTTTCACACGGAAAGTCTGGTCAATCATGATTTTTCGTTCCTTATTTTTGCTATAGTTCCTGTATATGCTCCATGCCCAGGTTGAGGAGCGAACGAATGTGTTCGTCATCCAGTGAATAGTAAATAACTTTTCCTTCTCTCCTGGTCTTGACAATCCGGGCCTGTTTCAGATTTTTTAATTGATGTGAAACAGCCGGCTGTTTCATTTCCAGCAAGGCACAGAGGTCGCAGACGCACATTTCGGATTCGCTCAATGCCCATAAAATTCGAATCCGGGTGTTGTCGCCAAAGAGCTTGAACATATCCGACAGCTCGAAAAGGGAGGACGAATCCGGCATTTTCGAGAAAACCTTGGAGATCCTTTCTGGATGAATTCCAATTGTTTCACAGGTTTCAGATGTTGACTTTTTATGGCGTATGGAAACGGTTCGTGGCATGGCTGTTTCATCCTTTACAGATTATCATATGTATATATGAACATATAATAATTTATAATCGGTTTGTCAATCGTTTTGATTTTCGTCAGGAAAGGAATTACACTTTAAATCGTTCCACCAGTTCTTTCAATTGCTGTGACAAGCCCCGAAGGTCTTCGGAATCTTTATTCAACTGTGCACTGCTGTCGGTCATCTGTTCTGCTTTAAGGCTTGCGGCTGAAATTTCATCTGCAATTGTTTTGGATACAGTTGATATCTGGGCGATATTCTGGTTTACATCCTGGACGCCATTGGAGCTTTGAGCAATATTACCGGCAATTTCCTTGGTGGTAACCGACTGCTCCTCAATGGATGCGGCAATCATGGATACGATTTCATTGATCTGATTAATAACCGATGAGATTTTATCGATATAATCCACTGTACCTGAAGTGGATTTCTGGATGCTGGAAATTTTTTCCTTGATTTCATGCGTGGCATTTGCTGTCTGTTTGGCCAGTTCCTTGATTTCATTGGCAACAACGGCAAACCCTTTGCCGGCTTCACCCGCACGGGCTGCTTCAATGGTGGCATTCAGGGCCAGCAGGTTTGTCTGTTCGGATATTTCGGTAATGGTCTCCGTTACTTTTCCAATTTCCTTTGCAGCCTGTCCCAGATCCCTGACGCGACTGGAGGCCATGCTGGCCTGGGATACTGCGTCTTCGCTGATGCTGCGTGCTTTTTCGGAGTTTTTTGAAATTTCGTTGATGGTTGTGGTCATCTCTTCGACTGCGGCAGCCACAATACCGGCATTCGTGGAAATCTGTTCCATGGAAGAGGCAATGGTATTGATGCTGGTGTTCATTTCTCCGGACGAAGTGGCAACAGAATTTGATTTTTCATAGGTTTCATCAGCAGCTTTTGAAATAATACGGGAAATATCAGAAAACCGGTTGGACGCCAGATTCAATTTTTCCGAGTTTTTGAACACCTCGGTAATGATGTTGGCAATTTTCTCGACAAACAGATTGAAATGCCTTGCCAGGATGCCCACCTCATCATTGCTTCTTACCTTGAGGCGTGCCCTCAGGTCGCCTTCTCCGCTCGCAATATCCTTGAGCAGTCGCGTTGTCAAAATCAGAGGGGAAGTAATGGAGTCTGCGATAAAAAAGGAAAAAGCGATAAAAAGAATTGTCAGGATGATGGCACAGATGATTGTATAGAAAATCATACGTTCCACAGAGGAGTTGATATTTTTCAGAGATTCCTTTGCACGCGTTTGAGACTCCAGGTAATCATCCTCATAAGCTCCGGCTCCGATGACCCAATCCCAGGGTTCAAAATAGGTAATCGCGGCAATTTTCATTCGAGGCACGGTTTCTCCGGAAGTATTGTTGATCCAGGAGTAACGCTGGAAATGGATGGGAATTTGATTATCACCCGTTTTCATCGACAGGGCTTTATCGATGATCTCCTGGATAAAAAAGGTTCCATTATCATCTCTGGCGTTCAGAAGGTTTTCACCATCCCGTTTCCCATCTTTGGAAATAATATACTGACCCTTTTGATCACCTGTGGCACCCAGCACATATACATATCCAGTTTTGCCGATAACCGTATCCAGAATTCCTTTTCGCAGACTTTCCACATTCTCTTGTTTGACACCCACATATAAAACGCCAGCCACGTTACCGGCACTGTCAAGGATTGGTTCATACGCGGTAATATACCAGGCATTCACCACAAATGCTCTTCCATTGAAGGTGTTTCCTTTTAGAACGGTTTCAATGACCGGGTTGGGCTGATTCAGGTCTTCTTTTGTGCCGACCCTGGGAATAAAAGTGCCAATGGCCCTTGTTCCATCCTTTTGTTCAACATTGGTGCAGACGCGGAGCATGTCGCCGGCTTCATTCATCCGTTGGAAAATAGTACAGGTACCTCCCACCAGAGATTTGACTTTGTCCACTACGGGAGAAGGTTTGGTAAAGTCCGGATTTTTTTCAAGCCATATGTTTCCGACAGCCATTTTGTTTAAGATGATTTTTTCTGTTTTTTTGGAAAACTGATTCACCGCATCCCATTCAACGGATTCTTCCAGAAAGGAAACTGTGCCAGCCTGGTTGAGAGTTTCCCGGGCAACATTCAAATCGTTCAGTACCTTTTTTTGGGTGGCTTCCTGCAGTGCACGGCACATGATGTAAATCCCACGGGCAACCTTGGAAGCCTCGTTTTTTGTAAAATCGGATAACTGTGAACGGATTTCATTTTCAGACCGGGCGCTTTCATTTTCGATAATTTTTTCCTGAAAAATAAGGACGGAAACGATTACGATTGTTATGAGGACAATGCCGGTGGTGCAAGTGGCAACAATCTTTGTCTTGATGTTTTTCCCGATCATTCAAAGCTCCTTTATTTTTGTCGCCCTGGGTGGATCATAATAACGAAAGGCGGTTACTCGTCATTAACAGGGTCACGTTGTTGCTGGTTGTGAGCATGTTTGAGCTGAGTGATTTATCCAAAAGCGACTCAACACTGGCTATCCATATATAAACGGTATCGGTAAGTCAAGTTGAACACATCATATTGTATTATCTGGATCAAATCAGATCCAAAGCATGATTCAGAATCGGTCAATGGTTTGATTATCATCCAGGTCATACCCGATGATTGACATGCAATCAGTGTTTGGTTATACATGGTTTATGAAACGGATTTTTTTCTGTAATTCAAATCGCTTCCAGTTAGAATTAAATCAATTTTGATTTATGTTGAAATAATCCGGAGGGGGAAAACAGATGTTAAAAAAAATTATTTTATATAGTTTATGCGGGCTGTTTTTCATAGGAACTCATATTCTGTATGCAAGAGAGGTGACAACGCTCTGCCGGTTTGTGGATCCGGAAAGCGGACATCCTGTTCTGGGAGCAGTGATGGAAAATGATGAAATCCTTCCCTTGCAGGCTGTTTATTCCAGCCTGAACAATGGAGAAAACAGTAAGCTGTTGGAGTCTCTTGAATCATTTTTTATGGATGGCGGAACAGAAGGGAAGGCCCTTGCGAAGCTTCTGGCTACCCATGCGGAAAAGAATCAATACCCTCTTTTAAAATCAGAAAAGGTTCAGTTGCTGACCCCGCTTGAATCAAAAAAGCTGATAGCCGGTTCCATTTTTGAAGGACACGCCACCCGAGCCCGCGAATCCTGGGCCAGAGAATTGATGCCGGTACAGTGGGCAATCGCAAAAATGATCGGCGGGGGACCGTTTTCTCCGCCTGCGGAACACTACAAGGAGGTTACCTATTATCAGGGCAATCACCTTGACTGGTTTTCTCACAGAACGGATGTTCAATTGCCCGAAGGGTGGGAGAGTATTGATTTTGAGGTAGAGATCGGGATGCTGGTTGTAAAGGCCGGGAGCACACACAAGGTTGGAGGATATTTTCTATTTAATGATCTGACGCACCGAAAAACGCAAGGGGTTGAAATTGATAAGGTGAAACATGGTTTTTCGGTCAGCAAGCATCTCAATGCAGCAGGCTGGAAATTGGTGTTCCCGGAGTATGTTGATTTTTCGAAAATTTCTGTAACCGCAGAGGTCATTCATCCGGACAAAACAGTTGAAAATCTATGCACCGGGAAAACCCAGGATGCCCTTTTTTCGCCGGAAGAAGTTCTCATCTCCATCGCCCGCAGGGACGGCGGATTATGTCATGGCGAGGTGATCAGCACCGGCACGCTTTCCGGTTGTTGCGGTCTGGAAATACGGGGAGCATCGGAAGCGGATCTTCTTCAGCCAGGCGATACGATTCGCTTTGAAAGCGAATTGCTGGGAAGCCTGGAAAATTCGATTGCCGGGCAAAGGAAATAATTTTCCACTATTGAAAGAAAAGTTTGTCTTGAAACTTATTTTTCATCCAGAATAGAGTATGTCTTTAAAATACCAGCAGGGAATAAAGCATGAAGGCAGTGATTTTTGATGTGGATGGTACGCTTTATGATCAAAGGAAATTGCGTTTGCGGATATTATTTGATATGGTCGCAGCGTCCATACGGCATCCGTCTAACCTTTATGATTTTAAAATTATTTGGGATTTCAGAAGGGCAAGAGAACAGAACCGGTTTTTGGAAGAATCCGGGATTGAAGAAAGACAGTATGCCTGGGGGGCTGATCGTTCCGGTGTTCCAGTGAAACAGGTTCGGGAAGTTGTACAAAAATGGATGTTTGAAAAACCGCTTCTACATCTTCCGTTGTGCCGGTATGAGGGTGTGGATCGACTTTTTCATTACTTATCGGAAAAAAATATCAAGATCGGTATATTTTCAGATTATCCGGCAAGACAAAAGATCCGTGCCATGGGATTAGGGGCAGATGTGATTGTCTGCTCCCTTGATCAGAATGTGGACCGGCTGAAACCGGATCCAAAAGGGTTGTTTGTTGCGGCTGAAAAACTGGGGGTCTCCATTGAAAACTGCCTTTTCATCGGCGACCGGGATGAAAAGGATGGAGCATGCGCCGGAAAGGCGGGAATGCCTTTTCTGTTATTGAAGCGGAATACGGATTTTTATCGTTCATCAGACCTATACAGAGATATTGATTCTTGGATAAAAGTATAAACAGACTCAGGGCAGCAGTCCGGCTTGCCCGCCCACATCAGTATTTGAAAAACGGTTTCATCTGGCTTCCTCTTTTTTTCGGGAATGGACTGGGAAATGTGGAGGCGGTGATCCACACCCTTTATGCGTTTTTGGGGTTCTGCTGTGCGGCAAGTTTTGTATATATCATCAATGACCTCAAGGATGTTGAGTCGGATCGCCTTCACCCGACAAAACGGTTCCGGCCATTGGCGGCAAACGATCTGAACCGGACGGAAGCCATCTTCATTTCAATCATTTTTTTATTTACGCTGTCTGCGATTTCCTTTTTTCTTTTGCCCTGCCGGTTCGGATGGATTGTCGGCGGGTATATTGTGCTGAATTTTCTGTACTCCGCCTTTCTGAAGCATATCGCCGTCATTGATGTGATCTGTATTTCTCTGGGGTTTGTTCTTCGGATATTTGCCGGAGGAACAGCAGCCCATATCGAGAACAGCCCGTGGATTATCATCATGACCTTTTTGATTGCGCTGTTTCTGGCACTGGCCAAAAGACGAGATGATTTGCTGCTGTCTGATGAGGATCATCAGATGAGGAAATCCCTTGACGGGTATAACCGGGAATTTGTATCTTCCGCCATGGTCGTTATGGCCTCCGTCATTATTGTATCCTATCTTCTGTATACGGTATCACCGGAGGTCATCCAGAAACACGGCACCAAAAATTTCTATTTAACCGGGTTTTGGGTTATTGCCGGCCTGCTCCGGTATATGCAGATCACTTTTGTTGAGGAGAAGAGCGGATCTCCTACCGTTGTTCTGATTCAGGATCTGTTTTTGAAAATTGTTGTTCTGTTCTGGCTGGTCAGCGTTTATGTGTTGATATACTGATACTCGTAAAACCATTTGTATGATCAAGGTGCGGGGATAAATGAAACTAACAAGCTGGGGAAGATATCCCCGAATAGACGCAACAGGAGAGCAGTTTGAAACCAGGGAGCAGTTGAAACGCCAGGTGGATCTGGATGGTGATCTGATTGCCTACGGGATGGGTAGAAGTTATGGGGACAGCGCATTAAATCAAAGGGTAGTGTTTTCAAGCAGGTTTAATAAAATTTTGCATTTTGATCCGGAAAAAGGTCTGATCACTTGTGAATGTGGTGTTTCCCTGCAGGAGCTGATTTCTGTTTTCCTGCCTCAGGGCTGGTTTCTCTCTGTAACTCCTGGAACCCGATTGATTTCAGTCGGGGGGGCTATTGCCAGCGATGTTCATGGTAAAAATCATCATGTGGCCGGTTGTTTCAGTTCCTCTGTTGACTCTTTTGAACTGATGCTTCCCGGTGGAGATGTGGTTTTATGCAGCCGGGTGGAAAATGACCGGCTGTTTCGTGCTACATGCGGCGGCATGGGGCTGACCGGGATCATCCTGACAGCGGTTATCCGTCTTCAGAGGGTGAAGAGCGCTTTTATCCGGGAGACAGTGAAGCGATGCCGGAATCTGGAAGAGATTTTTCACTGTTTTGAACAATATCAGAAACTGCCCTATTCGGTAGCATGGATCGATTGCCTTGAATCCGGTGAAAAAGCAGGAAGATCTGTTTTGATGGCCGGTGAACATGCAGATACCGGTGTTCTGGATATAGAATTAAACCAGCCGGTCTCCGTTCCGTTTGATTTTCCAGGATTTTGTCTGAACCGGTATTCGGTGAAACTGTTTAACCGGCTCTACTACCATACAAGGCCGACTTCAGTAGAAAACAGGCTGGTTCCGCTGGACCCGTTTTTTTATCCTCTTGACAGTATCGGGCATTGGAATCGTATTTATGGAAAAGGCGGTTTTACCCAATACCAGCTTGTGCTTCCAAAGACAGCCAGCTACGAAGGATTGAAATTGATTTTAGACCGTATTGCAAAAAAGGGCCTGGGATCTTTTCTGGCTGTATTGAAGTTGTGCGGACCCGCCAATGGCAATGATCTTTCTTTCCCAATCAAGGGATATTCTCTGGCACTGGATTTGAAAATAGAAAAAAGACTGTTTCCTTTCTTGAATGAACTGGACCGGATCGTGATCGACCATGGAGGCCGACTGTATTTAACAAAGGATGTTCGTATGAGCAAGGATGTTTTCAGAAAGGGATACCCTTTGTGGGAAACATTTGCAGAGCTGAGAGAAACAATGGGAATGAAAGAAAAGTTCAATTCTCTTCAGTCCCG
>CAMBQS010000048.1 GCA_945870015.1 Desulfocicer vacuolatum DSM 3385 | reverse complement strand
ATGAAAGAAACAAAAGCGATTACAAATCCGAATCCCGACAAGATAAAAGGATTAAAAGAAGGTCAGCGGATTGCACTGATGTCCACTGTCCTGATTTTTCTTCTGGCCCTTTTGAAAGCGGTTGTCGGATATCGTTTCCATTCACCGCTTCTGGTGGCGGATGCCTTCCACAGCGGAGCCGATATTCTGATCAATTTCACCTCCCTGCTTGGCTTATGGCTGGCGTCAAGGAAAAAAACCAGCCGGTTTCCATTTGGTTTATACCGTGCGGAAACCCTGGCCTGTCTTCTGATGAGTGGATTGATCATTCTTGTCGGATTTGAAATATTCAAGGAAGGCTATCCCAAACTATTTTACCTTGAGCCGGTTCGACAATTTCCACTGTTTCCGGTTGCAGCAGCAGTTATTTCATCCATCACAGCATTCTTTCTGGCAACGGCCCAGAAAAAAGCCGGTAAAAAAATCAACTCCCAGGCTCTGATTACTACTTCCCGTGAATCCTTCTTTGACATATTTACCTCCATGGTTGTTCTGGCAGGGATTGTGCTTGATTACGCACAGATTCCTTATGTGGAAGGCGCTGTCATGATCATCATTTCCATTCTCCTGCTCAAGCTGGGGGTGGAAACGATTTTGATCTCGCTCATGATTCTTCTGGATGCCAATCTGGATTTTGATCTTCAATCCGAGATTGAGGATAAGATGAACAACATATATGGTGTCAAGGGTGTTGGAGAGGTCAAAATCCGGCGATCCGGGCCATTTAAAATGGTGGATTGTGTGATTGAAACCAGTCCGCTGCTTCCCCTGTATAAAGCCCATGAAATGGCTGATCAAATCGAAAAACAGCTCTATTCGGATTATGACAGCATTGATACCGTATTCATTCATATTGAACCAAAAAGCAAAAATGAATTGTCGGTTATCCTCCCGGTTCAGAATATCGATGGGTTAGAGTCGAAACTCCATGGCCATTTTGGCCGGGCTCCCTATTTCATGGTCGTAAAACTGAATAATGGGAAGATCGATATTGACGATTTCTATATCAACCAGTTTCTGGATGACAAAGGGCATATCGGGATAAAGGTGGTAAAAGCCATTATAAAATACAACATGGACATCCTGATTGTGGCAAAGATTGGTGAAATAGCCTTTCATATGCTGAAGAATAATTTTGTGGATATCTATCAGGCTGAAAAAGGGAATACCGTAACAGAGATTCTGAATTTATATTTTCGGAAAAAACTTTCTCCGATCATAGAACCGACTCATTCCGTTGAAGAAGCAACAGTTTCAATGATTGTTTCTTAAAAATTGAAGTGTCGTTTTTGGGTTCCGGAGATTTTTTTTATGGTCAGCTTTACTCATGGCACAGTTATTGAAAAAGGTTCAGGATTGCAAAACAGAATTGTCAAAATAGAAGCAGAATCGAAAAAATGGAATGAATTGGAAAATTGAAAAAAAACGGTTGATGTTACGCCGGCCGGATCAAAAGGAATGGAATATGATCTGAGCTGATTTACAATATCATAAAGAAGAAAAGGAAAACAAAATGAGCAGTAAGCACAGAGTTGTTGTTGTAGGCGGTGTTGCTTGCGGACCCAAAGCAGCCGCAAGAATTAAGAGACTGAAACCAGATGCGGAAATCACCATTATTGAGAAGGGAGAACTGCTATCCTATGCAGGTTGCGGACTCCCCTTTTACATCTCCGGAGAAGTTTACAGCCACAACCAATTGATGGCAACCCCGACTGGTGTTGTACGGGATACCCATTTTTTTAAAGCAGTAAAAGGGATCGAGGTTAAAAATCACACCCTTGTCAAGTGTGTGGACCGGGAGAAAAAAATAGTCAACGCGATTCAGTTTGAAACCGGCGAGACCGTTTCATTTCCTTATGATTCCCTGGTTCTGGCCGTAGGAAGCAAGTACCAGAAGCCGCCCATTGAAGGCATTGATCTGAAAGGAGTGAATTTTCTTCAGACCATTGAGGATGCCAGGAAAATCAGAAATGAAAGCGGACCGCTTCAGGACAGGAACGCAGTCATCATCGGTGCGGGGCTGATCGGAATTGAAGTGACGGAAGCCTTTAAGAGAAAAGGAATGAATATCACCATTGTCGAAAGGCTGGACACGGTACTGGGAGAGCTGTTGGATCCGGAGATTGCCTACCACGCCCATAATGAGCTTGTGGCCAATCATATCAATTTAAGGCTGGGGGAGTCGGTAACCAGAATCAATGGAGATGACCGGGGAGATGTAACCAGTGTGACAACGGACAAAGGAGAATATCCTGCGGATATCGTTCTGATCGCTGTTGGTGTGAAACCCAATACCCGGCTTGCAAAAGAGATGGGACTGGAGATCGGTGAAACCGGTGCCATCAAGGTGGATGAACATATGCGCACGTCTGATCCTCATATCTATGCCGGTGGGGATTGCGTGGAAAACATCAGCCTGGTAACCGGAAAGCCCATGTATGCGCCGATGGGGTCAACTGCCAATAAACACGGACGGGTGATCGCAGATAATATCTGCGGCATGAACACACGATTCAAAGGGGTAGCCGGAACTGCAATCTGCAAACTGTTCAACTTTAATGTCGCTCGAACCGGTTTGACGGAAAAGGCAGCCAAAAAATTGGGATATGATTATATCACGGTGCTGAATCCATCTCCGGACCGGGCACACTTCCTGAAAGAAGCCAAACTGATTATCATTAAATTCATTGTGGACAAAAAAACCGGAAAACTTCTTGGCGCACAGATTGCCGGTCAGGGAGATGTGGCAAAGAGGATGGAGGTAGCTGTTGCAAACCTGACATCCGGTGCAAAGGTTACCGACATCGGGCAATATGATCTGGCCTACGCGCCGCCTTTTTCTCCAGCCATTGATAACATAATCACCACGGCCTATATTGTGGAAAACAAGCTGAACGGAATTGCGCCTTCCTATACGCCAATGGAAGTAAAAGAAAAAATGGACAAAGGGGATGACTTTATCTTTCTGGATGTTCGATCTCCGGAGGAGTATGAAGAGATCCGTATTGATGACCCTCGCGTGAAGCTGATTCCCCTTGGCAAGCTCAGGAACAGTCTGGGGGATCTTCCAAAAGACAAAGAGATCATACCATTTTGTAAAATTTCACTCAGGGGATATGAAGCAGAGCGGATACTGTTCGGCGAGGGGTATTCCAATGTACGGTTCATGGATGGCGGCGTTGTCTGCTGGCCATATGAGAAGGTATCCGGTCTGAAGATGTAGCAGGATTTTCAGTTGGTGCCATGACAAGAGGCTACAAAAGGAAGCTTGGCAAACCTCCATTACATTCTTCCTTTTTGCAGCAGGCCGATCATGGAAAAAAATCATGATCGGCCTGCCTTCAACAATTCATTTTTTTTCGAATCACGTCAGGTGTACTTTAATCATGAATAACGTTCAGTATGAAAATATCGGAAAGGACCGGCATAATTGCTGCCGGTCCTTTTGATTCTAAAGCAATGACAGCTCAATTATTACATCAAGATCCATAGAGTTTGAAAATGTTTTTTTCAGTCAAACGCCATTTCCGTTTTCCACTGTTTCCAGACATTGCCGACCAGATCCGGTCCGGGCTTGAGCGTCATCTTTCCCGGTTTCCAGCCGGAGGGAGTGGCTTCGGTTCCTTTTGACGCTCTGACAAGCTGAAAGGCCTGAATCTGCCGCAACGATTCGTGAACATTTCTTCCAACAGGCGGGGTTAACACTTCATACCCTTGAATCACACCATCCGGATCGATGATAAATCTTCCGCGTGTCTCAACCCCGGCGTCCTCATCAAAAACACCATAAATTTTACCTACCCTGCCGCCTGCATCCGACAGCATGGCAAAGGGAACCCCGCCATTCACCATTTTGGAGAGTTCATGATCATTCCACATTTTGTGCACGAACATGCTGTCAATGCTCATGGACAGGATTTCTGCACCAAGCTTTTGAAATTCGCTGTATTTTTCAGCAACTGCTGAAATCTCCGTTGCTCAGACAAACGTAAAATCCCCTGGATAGAAACATAAAACAACCCATTTTCCAAGGTATTCCGATAATTTGACATTGATGAATTTTCCGTTCTTGTAACCCGGCGCAATGAAATCCGGCGCTTTTTTCCCGACCTGTATCATACTCGATACCTCCTTTTTGACATTCTGTTTTTCAGGTGTTTGTTCAGGAGCTGTTTCTCCAACCGGTCCGCCTGTGGGTCGAGCACATCCAGCCTTGAGTTCTTCTGCCATAGGCCCTCCTTAATCTGATTTTTGATTATTGGACAATGAATAGAATCTTGCACGTGAATTGAGCGATAGTACTTCAATACCGTATTCCCGCGGATTATTCAATAAATGAATCATTTTTATGACCATAGCGTATGGCATGTTTTTTTTAATTACATGTGGTTGTGCATTCGTGAGAATTATTCACAAGATAGGGTTGATTTATTTCAGATATTGACTCATTATGCGTGCAACAAGACAAGATTCATGGGTATAGTGCTTGTCCGTTCAAGGAGAGCGTGAATTTTTTAAGGTTTGTTCATCATATATAAAACAGTTTTTCGCTGGATATCCTATGGGGAAAAAAACAGTATTGGATCAATCATCTTATTCCCTTCCATACTGGGAAAAAAGTCCAATAGATGCGTTGGATTTGCTTTTTTCAGATGTAAAAACCGGTGACCTTATTCTGGATCCTTTTTGTGGAGCCGGCTCATCTTCGTTTGCAGCCTTGCAGAAAGGCGCCCGGGTTATTGCCGGAGACCTGAACCCGGTAGCTGTTTTATTGACCCGGGTTCTGCTCCAGCCAATGGGTCTGTTTGCTGTAAGAGAAGATTTTCAGAGAATCCGGGATGCTGTTGCAGACAAAATTCAGGATCGATACACCATGATATGCCCCGGGTGCCGCAAAAAGATCGGGTTCGAGCGCCTGGTGTGGAAGCCTGCCGGGGGTAAAGAGAGAGAAATCTATCCGGATGCGGTTAAGGCAGCCTGTATCAAATGCGGATTCAAGGGGGTGAAGCCATTAACCGGTTCACAGGCCAAACAGCAGGTTACGCTATCCCAGGCAGCACCTGAAAACTGGTTTCCCAGGAAAAAGATTCAGGGTATAGGGAAAATACAATCTTTTTATGTTCATGACCAGTTTACAAGGCGGAATCTGGCATCTCTGGCGGACCTGCTTCATGCAATCAACAGAATCCCTCCGGCAGGAAGCCGGGAGCTGTTTCAATCTGTTTTTATTTCCATACTGTTTCCATGTATCACGCAAGGGATATCCGGGAGTTCGTTTAATACATTATCAAACACAACGATTTCAGGAACTCGAAAGGTTTCTGCTTCACTGGAAGTGAATGTCTGGAAAGCGTTTGAAGATCGATTTGAACGATGGATACAGCATAAAAAAACAGTGAACTCCTTATTGTCTTTTGTCCGGGTTTCCGATTCAATGAAACGTTTTGAGGATTCGGATGATCATGCCTGCATCATCCATTCAGATTGCCTGGAATTCCAATTTCCACAGAAGCGGGAAATTACCCATATTTTTTTGGACCCGCCCGGGGATTATTCGGATGTCTGCCTTTTGGCTTCCGAATTCCAGGGCGCCTGGTTGCGCGGTAGTGTGGATCGAAACCACTTCTGGAATACAGGATTAAAATCCATTGAGGATCGCCTTGAAAATTTTAAAAAATTGCTGAAACAGATAGCCGCAAACACGAATGATTCCTGCAAGATTATTCTCATCCATCGGGATTCAGCAAAAGAAGCTTGGGAAGCGTTGCAGGACAGATCTTCAGATGCCGGGTATGAATTGCATAGGCTGGAATCGATTCAGGGTAAGAACGAAATCGAAAAATACAGCCTCCTTGTCCGGACTCGCCGAAAGGGCGGAAAGCACAGCACGGGGATCTCATACAAAAACAGGAGTGAGTTGCGTCCGAATGAAACAGGAGCTCCAGCAGGCATAAAATCGTTGATTACCCGACTTGCATCCGAAGCACCGGAGAATCACAAAGCATATAAAAAACTGTGCCTGATCCTGCTGGAGACGATCCTCGCAAACGATGGATATGAGATTGTTTTTGCATCACCAGACCTGTTTGACGGGTCGGAAGCAGAAAGAGAGATCCAGCCGGGAAAACGATGTTCTCTTGACAAGGATTTTTCCGGTATGGATATTGTCGCGGAGCATCCGGATGGGAAGCAGATCTTTTTCTGCTTTTATGATCCCGGAAAAGAGAAAAAGCACAAACAGCTTGCCGGGAAAATAATCAAGCAGGATCAGCAATCCTTTCGTCGTGTGTGTTATCTGATTTTTGAAAATCGGCTGCAAATGAATTCATGCAGACAGATTGAATGGGCGGATAATTGGCCGAGGGGTTTTTTTGCCTGTTATCCGGATCTTTGTCAGCAGGCAGCAAGGATCAGACCGGACCTGTTCAGGGATCTGGCCGATCGTTTTTCAAAACGATCCTTCCCTGACCGGAAACCGGGGATCAGGCATTTCAATGCGGAAGTGCTCCGGAACACTCCGGTCGGGATTGATGGAAAGCCCATGCATTACAAGCTTGAATTCCGGACATTGGATATGAAAAACATCGGACCCGGCCAGTTCATCATGGTGGATCCGCTGCCGGTCGGTCAGCGCAGGAAGATGGAACAGATCCCTTATCAGGGTTTGTGCAAAGCAGGGAACAAAAAGCATCAAAAGCAAATCAAGATTGACCTGACGCCGAAATCCTATCTAAAAAGACCATTTGGGGTTCAACGGGCATACTATGCCTATTTTGAATGGGGATATCATCACACATTATCTCTTCCTCCTGTTCTGGCAGGCATAACCCATACGGTCTATCCCCACAAGTTTGAGCTTTTATATAAGCGGATCGAAGGCGGAATCGGAACCCGGGAAATGACCGGATTAAAGAAGGGAGATCAGATAAGGGTGCTGGGGCCGTTAGGGAAATATATCCATATTCCTGAATGGCGTTTTCAGGGTATTGGCGAGGTTCATCTGGTCGGCGGCGGAGTGGGGATGGCACCGCTGATATTTTTTGGTCAGGCATTGAAATTTTACGCATTCAATCTCAAAGCATTCATCGGTATTGACCGGATGGAATCTCTCCGGGAAATTCCATATGGAAAGTCTTATGCAGAGGAGCCGGACAAGGCGTATGTTTATATTGAAGAGCTTGCCGGAATCGGTTTGCGGCCTTGCGATATCTATCTATCCAGAGAGTATCGCGATAATGAACAGTTGAGCGAAAAAATTCTGGAGGAAAATTACCACTGCGGTCTGGTTACAGATCAATATCGATCCTATCTGGAAAAAATCAAAAACAGAGAGAACTTGATGATTATTGCATGCGGCCCGAAACCCATGATGGTTGTCCTGCAGCGCATTGCATCCGGGTTCGACATCCCCATGAAGGTGCTTCTTGAAAAACGGATGGGATGCGGAATCGGTGTCTGCATGTCCTGTGTGTGCCGTACAAAGAAAGATAAAAAGAGTCCGTACTCCCGGGTCTGTGTGGATGGGCCTGTTTTTGACGCAAATGAAATCGATTGGGAAAAGCTATGAAAAATTGGATGCAGGTAAAAATAAAAGATTTGATCCTGAAATCTCCTTTGTTGACGGCTTCCGGGACCTCCGGGCATGCCAATGAAATTGAGGTTCTGGAAAAAAGCGGGCAGATTCTTGCCAGCCTTGGGGCTTTTGTGACCAAGGGCGTTACACTGGAACCCAAGGAAGGAAATCCGGAATTCCGTATTGCAGAAACCCGAACCGGTATCCTCAACTCCATTGGGCTGCAAAATGAAGGGGTTGAGTTTTTTATTCAAAACGAGATTCAGCATCTGGTAAATTTTGATTTGCCGGTTTTTGTGAATATCTCCGCGGATTCGGTAGAGGGATTCGGCAAGCTTGCAGCCTATTTGTGTAGTCATGATTCAGCGCAGATCATATCCGGTCTTGAGATCAATGTATCCTGTCCCAATATTAAAAAAGGAGGCGCTGCATTTGGTACAGATCCGAAAATAGTGGAGAAGATCGTTAAAACCGTGAAAAAACAGATTGACCCAAGGCTCCTGGTGATCACAAAACTCACTCCGAATGTAACGGATATCACCATACCGGCGCAGGCGGCCATTGCGGGCGGAACGGATGTACTGTCCATGATCAATACGGTACGCGGGATGGCGATTGATATTAACACCCGGAAACCCCTTCTTGGCAATACGATCGGCGGGCTTTCCGGCCCGGCGATCAAGCCGGTCGGCCTGTTTATGGTATATGACTGTTTTCGAAGCATACCGGAATGCAGATCCGGAAAGATACCGATTATTGGTATCGGCGGGATTTCCCGCTGGCAGGATGTGGTTGAATATATACTTGCCGGTGCATCAGCAGTGGGAATCGGAACATCCTGGTTTGTCAATCCCGATGTTTTCAGAGAGATTCATCAGGGATTAACCGCTTATCTTGCCGGTAAAAAAATTCCCATTTCAGATTTAATCGGAAAGGCCCATGGTTAGCGCTTAACAGAATAACAGGAGACATCTTCCATTCTTCTGTTGATGGGGTCACTTTTAATTTTTCAGATTCAACCCGTCTAAACCAATAACCGGTGAAATAAAGCTGTTGCAAGTTATTGCAAGCAAGCGGTACATAGATCATTTATTCTTAATTTATAATGATATATTCAGAATTGATTAATATTATTATGAATAATTTATTACTATATTTTTAAGTATAAATTAATATCAAGGCGAAAGAGGTTGCGGTCGTGGGAACTCTTTTTGGAAAATAGTTGTGGCAAGTATTGAAAAAAAAAGATATTTTTTATAAAAAGACAGATCAGAGGCGTTTCGTTCCGTTTCCGGATGAGTATTCATCCGGATAAAGCAGCTCCGGTTTTCAAGAAATGCAGAACCGGTAAATAATAGTCATCTCATATAAGGTGTATCTGTGGATCGTTTGAATGCAAAAACATATGATGAATATATCAAGGCATTGACCGATATCAGCAAGGCCATCACTTCGGAGCTTTACCTTGAGGATCTTCTGAAACTGATTGTTATGGTCACTGCCCAGGCCATGGGAGTTACAATCTGTTCTTTATGGTTGATTGATGAAGATGAAAATCCGCCTGTAATTCGTCTCAAGGCTACTCAGGCAATTGCTCCTGAATATATGAAAGACCGTTCGCTGAACACGGATGAAGGGGTTGTGGGGCATGTTGCTACGCATAAACAACCTTTTATTATCAAGGATGTATTGAAAAACAAACGGTTTAAAGAAAAAGAAATGGCCAGAAAGCTGGGGCTTGCGTCCATGATCGGTGTTCCTCTCAAGTTAAAGGATGAGAAGGTGATTGGTGTCCTGAACTGTTTTACATCCACTCCTTATGATTTTTCAGAAACCGAGGTCAATCTTTTAACAGCGGTCGCAAACCAGGCGGCAGTTGCAATCCTGAACACAGAGTTGATGGTAAAAACCAAGGTGATTCAGGAGGAACTGGAAATGCGCAAGACAGTTGAACGCGCGAAGGAGATCCTGATGAAACGACGTGGGATGGGAATCGATGAAGCATACCGATGGATTCAAAAACGCAGCATGGATTCCCGCAAATCCATACGGAGCGTGGCGGAAGCGATTCTTCTTTCTGATGAAATGTTTTACGGATAGCCTCCGGTTGATTTCCCTTTCCTGATTGCCTGTAAAAAATCCAATCCTGTAATTTTTTCCCTTTGACTTTATCTTAACTAACTTTATTTCAATTTCTTGCTTGACATTACTGAATAAGTGTAGTTAATTTAAACCAATTTTCTTAAGTGAAAATTAAATAGCGCACAATGGCGTGCCGAAAGTTTACAATAAAGTAAAAGTTTACAATTACGTAAAATAAGACAAAGGCGTCTGGTTCTGAAAGAACAGGCGCCTTTTTGCGTTTAAAATCTTTCGGGGTTTGGAGGCGGGGTTTTACCTCCGGGCAAATCATTCAATCAAAAAGGAGAGTTAACAATGAGATTTTCAAAAAACAATGACGTACTCGGGACAACCAATCGCGGTAATGTTGCAGAATCCGGACTATGTACACTCTGCCGGGCCGATTGCGAAGGCAAGTGTGAAACATGGCTCTCAAGTCTGGTCGGCCGTAAGCTGCTGTATCCGAGAAGTTTTGGCCTGGTAACAGCCGGCTCCAATAATACAACCCATGTTGGTGTTTCATACAATTCGCTCCGTATCCAGGGGTATGCTTATGGCGCACATGGTCTTCACAGCAAGATGAGCAATGATGCGGATGACTGCATTTTCCCGAATGTTAACCTGAATACTGAATTTGGCCGGAATGTTAAAACAAAGATCCGTCTTCCGCTGATGACCGGTGCTCTTGGATCAACCTTTATTGCACAAAAGTATTGGGATTCATTTGCAATTGGTGGCGCTCTTTGTGGTATCCCGGTGGTTATCGGTGAAAATGTTGTCGGGGTTGACAGGGAATCTGAAATCGCCGGCGGCAAAGAGAGAAAAGGAAAAATCAAAAGAGCCCCTGAGCTGGAGAGAAGAATTAATCAGTACCTCAGATACTATGAGGGATATGGCGCAATCATTGTACAGCTCAATGTCGAGGATACCCGTAATGGGGTTGCCGAATTTGTTGCAGAAAAATATGGCGACAAGGTGATCATTGAACTGAAATGGGGACAGGGCGCAAAAGATATCGGTGGTGAAATCCAGGTCACCAGCCTTGATTATGCCCTCTTTTTGAAGGATCGCGGTTATGTTGTCGATCCGGACCCAAGGAGTCCTGAAGTAAAAGCAGCATTTGAAAACGGGTCCATCAAATCCTTTGCCCGTCACAGCCGTCTGGGAGGTACAAATCTGGATACAGTGGCTCAAGTTCGTGAAGATTTCATGAGCGGAGTTGAATATCTCCGAGGCCTTGGTTTCTCAAGAATTACCCTGAAAACCGGTTCTTATGGCATGGAAGAACTTGCCATGGCGATCAAATTTGCAACAGACGCAAAATTGGATCTCCTCACCATCGATGGTTCCGGCGGCGGCACGGGAATGAGTCCCTGGAACATGATGCAGAGCTGGGGAGTACCTTCCATTAACCTGCACTCAAAAGCATATGAATATGCAAGCATCCTTTCAGCCAAAGGCCAGAGTGTTGTGGATATGTCTTTTGCCGGTGGTTTTGCACTGGAAGATCATATTTTTAAAGCACTGGCTCTGGGAGCACCATTTGCAAAACTGATCTGCATGGGACGAGCAATCATGATTCCCGGCTTTGTCGGTTCCAACATTGAAGGCGCAATCCATCCTGAGAAAAAAGCCGATGTGAACGGGAACTGGAACGAGCTTCCAAGATCCGTACAAAGCATTGGAAACACCGCCAAAGAGATATTCGCATCCTATTTTGACGTTGAGAAAAAGGTTGGAAAGGATGAGATGAAAAATATTCCATATGGCGCAATCGCTTTCTGGACATTGGTGGATAAGCTTTCATGCGGCTTGCAGCAGCTTCTGGCCGGCGCAAGGAAATTTTCCGTGAATCAGATTACAAGGCAGGATATCTTTGCCGGAAACCGGGAGACATCTAAAGAAACAGGTATTCCCCATGTGACGGATGTGAATGATGAGAGCGCCCGAAAGATCCTGAATTCGTAGAAGGGTCTTCGGAGTCGATCACTCTGAAATAGACATCTGGATGGCCGTTATATATAGATGCGGCATTGACAGCAAAATTGAAAAGGCTTTTCGGGATGGATTCCGGAAAGCCTTTTTTTTATATATCCATCCGCTACCTGATTTTTATCCACAGCAGCCTGGTTGTTTTCGTACCTGAATTTTTCCATTGACTCGGCATTTCTGAAGTTAAATAGATGATATCCCCTTCACTTGCGGTATGAACGGCATTGTTGATTTGTGTTTGCAGCTTGCCGGATAAAACATATCCAATCTCATTGCCTTTGTGGATGAAAAAATGGGATGGCAGGCTTTTCTTGGGTAAAATTTCAATGATGTAGGCTTCTGCTTTGGAATCAAAATCAATCGGGGTCAATAGTTTGCCGGTAATACAACCCTTGGGGAGGTCTGGAAAGGCGGTTTTTACGCCTTCTTTGGAAGAGAAAACAACTTGATTCTTCAGATCTGTTTTTTTTTGGAAAAAAGAACTGATATCAACGGAAAGGATTTCCGCCATTTTAAAAAGTGCCTGCAAGGACGGATAGATGGAATTGCTTTCCACCTGTGAAATTGTGCTGGGAGTTACACCCACCAGGTTGGCCAGTTCTTTCTGGGACAATCCCTGTTTGGTGCGAAGCTCTTTAATCCGCAATCCAAGATTGATCCGGCCAGATGCCCTGTTCCGCTCTGAGTCAAAATGGATCGTCATTCCGTCATTCCAGAACTCCGTTGCTTTATTCAGTGTATCAGGTTTTCGTTTTTCCGCCTTCAGTATGGTCAGGGCGGATTTTCCCCTTTTGATGGAGAGGTCAATGGCAACCTGGGCAATCTGATTGATATGGGCTTTTAGTCGATCGGAATGGGCGCCTTTTTCAACGATCCAGTAAGCAATCGTATCCAGCTCATACAACCGTGGGCAGGAATGGGTATAAAATTTAAGGATATGCTCTTCTCCCTTCCAGAGATCCTGCATTCCGGTAAGGCTTTCAAATACAAACCGGACATCTCCTTTCATGGTTTTATGAAGGCCGTATACAGATTCAATCACCTTTTCCGGTTTCCAGGGTTCGTTGACTTTAATAATTTGATAGGGCCATCGGGCGCCGTCTTTTTCATAAAACTTGCTGAATATTTCGGAACCATCTCCTTTGCCATGGGTAAAACAGTCCAGGATGGTTAAATGCTGGCTTTCTGCCAGAGGACCGAGTTTTTCCAGAAGGTTTTTCGGGGAACGGTCAAAACTGACATAAATGAATGGTTTGTTTTGCGTCTGGGAGATCTGAATGAAATTCATACAGAAAGGAGAGGCCAAGCTGCCGGCGTTGTCATACCAGATGACATTATCTCCAATGAACAAGCCGTCGAGGAGATGATCCAACTGGCTCACTCCGGATGAGATTCGGTTTTTTTTTGAGAACATAAAGATATCTCCAGGATTGGATGTGTACTATTTTTATTTTGTTCGCTGGGTCGTCCTTTTTCTGTATTTTTTCAACCAGGATTCCTGGAATTCAATCAGGTTGCCCTGTTCAATGGCCGATTGGATATCGATCATCAGATCCTGATAAAAGGTGACATTGTGGATTGTCGCCAGGGTCTCGGCCAGACCGTCCCGTGCAAAAAAAAGATAGCGCAGTACCATACGGGAATAGTTACGGCAGGTGTAACACTTGCAATTTGTGTCAATGGGATATTGATCCTTCATAAAGCATTTGTCCATGATCCGTATTTTCCCGATACGCGTAAACAGGGTTCCGACCCTGGCCAGACGGGTGGGAATAATACAGTCAAACATGTCGATCCCCAATGATACTGCTGAAAAAATATCTTCCGGGAACCCGACTCCCATTAAATATTTGGGTTTGTTCGCCGGCAGCATCGGAGCGGTTGTGGAGACTACGGATGTCATCAGATCATATCCTTCTCCCACGCTGACACCCCCAATGGCAAAACCGTCAAAGGGAATGGCGGTAATATCCCGTGCACTTTGCCGTCGTAAATCCGGATAAACCCCACCCTGGACAATCCCGAACAGGAATTGATGATCCTGAAGTTTGAACTCCCGGCAGATCTCCGCCCAGATTTTTGTTCGCTGCATGGATTCCCATACATATTTCTTTTCTGCCGGATATTCGACACATTCATCAAAGGCCATTACAATGTCGGCACCCAGATCCCGCTGAATCTCCATTGAACGCTCCGGACTCAGGAACAGCCGTTCGCCGTTTTCCTTGAAGGAAAAAGAGACCCCCTCGTCAGTGACGGTTTTCCCCGGCAGTGAAAATACCTGGAAACCGCCGGAGTCTGTTAAAATTGTTTTATTCCATGCCATCAGTTTATGCAGGCCGCCGGCGCGTTTAACCGTGGACAGTCTTTCTGCGCTGGAAAGATGATATGTGTTGGCGACCAGAATTTGTGTTCCGGTTTCATCCAGATCTTTCGGAGTGGTGCTGCGAACGTATCCTGCTGTCCCGACAATCATGAATGCCGGAGTTTGAACAGTCCCATGGGCGGTTGTAAATTGACCACGCCTTGCTCCGCATGGATCAACAGTGTGTATTTTGAAATGGATCTCTCTCATGCTTGAATTCTATACCTTCATTTTGAATTTTTAAGAAAGAGAGCCAATTTCAAAAGTCTGTTGTTGTAGTTCCGGCGAAAACTAGAATCCAGTATTTTCGGCTCTTTTCTGGGCACCGACTTTC
>CAMBQS010000047.1 GCA_945870015.1 Desulfocicer vacuolatum DSM 3385 | reverse complement strand
ATAGTTAGAAAAAAACGATCAAGCTTTTTTCCCATGTTGAACAACCAAATCATACAAACCTGAAAAATAAACCCAGGTTCCATATGAAAAATATAAAACCGGATGAATCCTCAGAGGATACGGATTTATCCTTTAAAGTGTTTCATGATTTAATGCCCAAACGGGTTGGAAAAATCCTCCTGGTTTCCAGCCCATATGATGCCTTTATCATGGAAGAAGAAGGCCGGCTTGCAGAAAGAATCATCCATGAATATCGAGGGCTGAATTTATCACGCCCACCGAGAATCACCTGGGTTTCTTCCATTGATGAAGCGCTGACGATATTATCAAAAAGTAAATTTGACCTTATCATCACCATGCCTGTAAGGGACACGGCGGACCCGTATATTCTCCATCGAAAAATTCAGAAGAAGTTCCCGCAAATTCCAATAATTCTTCTTGTCCATGACACCGGTATTCTGTCCTTGGCTCCCGAACACAGGAAAACGGATTCAACCTGCCGGCTGTTTGTATGGAACGGAAACACCGATCTTCTCCTTGCCATGATCAAAAGCACGGAGGATCAGATGAACGTCTACCATGACACAAAAAGAGCCATGGTAAGGGTAATTATCCTGGTTGAAGACTCTCCTGAATACAGATCGTCCCTATTGCCACTCCTGTATCGGGAAATTGTTACACAAACGCAAAAAATAATGGACGATTCTCTCAATGAAGAACACCGCATCCTGAGAATGAGAGCCCGGCCCAAAATTCTGATCGCTGAAAATTTTGAAGAGGCGGAAACCCTGTTTCAAAAATATAAACCATACATATTGAGCGTTTTTTCCGATGTCCGGTTTTTTAGAAATAGCAACCTCGATGACCATGCAGGATTTCGTCTGTGTGACATGATCAAAAAGGAAAAGCCCGGGCTTCCTCTCCTTATGCTCAGTTCCGATGATTCCAACCGAAAAAAGGCACTGGAAATGGCCAATGTTTTTCTGAACAAAAATTCTCCCTCTCTTCACATGGAGATTCGAACATTCCTTGAACAATACCTGGCCTTCGGAGACTTTATCTTTCGACTTCCAACCGGTGAGGAAGTGGCCAGGGTTTCCAATCTTTACCAGATGGAAAAAGCCATTCCTTCCATTCCGGATGAATCGGTATATTTTCATGCAGAAAAGGATCATTTTTCAACCTGGCTCATGGCTCGTTCCGAAATTCAGCTTGCATCCAAACTCCAGCCTGTGCATACCACTGATTTTTCAAGTACCAGAGAAATAAAACAATACCTGGTGGATTGCCTTCGAAAAAAACGGAAAAGCAGACACCGTGGCGTGATCACGGATTTTTCATCTGATGGATTCTATCCGGATATGGATTTTACAAAAATCGGGAACGGATCTCTTGGCGGAAAAGGCAGAGGACTGGCATTTCTGTCCTCCTTTTTGGGAAGCAATCGTTCACTCTGGGAAAAATTCCCATCCGCCCGAATTACGATACCAAAAACACTTGTCATTACCACTGAATATTTTGATTCTTTTGTCTCAGCCAATCATCTGAAACTGCTTTCAAAAATAACGGAAACCGATTTCAACATTGCAAAAAAATTTCTGGCATCCGACCTCTCCGAAAATCTTATGAATGATCTCACAACATATTTATCCTGTGTCAAACAGCCACTTGCCATAAGATCATCCAGCCTTCTCGAGGATGCGCAGTTTCAACCATTTGCCGGTATTTATAAAACCTACATGATCCCAAACAATGATCCCAAAATTTCCAACCGGTTGAATCATCTGGCCCGTGCAATCAAACTAATCTATGCTTCAACTTATTTTGAAGCTCCTAAATATTATTCAACAAACACATCCCACCGGGTGGAAGAAGAAAAAATGGCGATCGTGATTCAACAAATCACCGGAAAGGAATATGGTGGATTCTATTTTCCTCCGATTTCAGGAGTTGCCCAATCCTATAATTTCTATCCGGTTTCTTATATGAAGCCGGAAGATGGGGTTGTCCATATTGCATTTGGCCTGGGAAAAACCGTGGTAGAAGGAGGAGCCGCTCTTCGTTTTTCTCCCCGATATCCTCAATTTCTACCCCAATATTCTACTGTGAATGATATCCTCAAGAACTCCCAGAAGCTTTTTTATGGGCTGGCGATGTCCCATCTTCCGGATGAGTTTGGAATTTCTATAAATACAGATGGTTCTGCTGAATTTAATTCAACCCTCACGCAACTCGATATAAATGATTTTGAACCAGCCATAGAAGCCCATAGCGAGCTGCGAAACATGTTTAGCAGCTACCTCTCCGAGGACCATCGAATTCGTGACACCTATCACGCCAATACCCAGCATGTATTATCTTTTTCCAATATTTTAAAATACAATGAATATCCGCTCCCGGATCTTTTAATCACGCTATTGGAGATCGGACAAGCTGGAATGGGGACTCCTGTTGAAATTGAGTTTGCCGTTACTTTCCCTGCTGAATATGATCTGAATGAGAAAAGAAAGGGACCTGAACTGGTTATTCTCCAGATCAGGCCCATGGCGATCAACAGAAGAAATGTCAACATTCAGATTGAACAAAAAGAGATAGAAAGTTCCTTCTGCTATTCAGATAATGCTTTAGGGAATGGCATCATAACCGATATTTATTCAATTATTTTTGTTAAACCCGATTCATTTGATCCTGCCCGGACAATTGAGATCGCCGCTGAGATTGGAAAATTGAATAAAGATATGATGGAAAAAAATGAAAAATATCTTTTAATCGGGCCGGGAAGATGGGGATCAGCCGATCGATGGCTCGGCATTCCGGTATGCTGGAAAGATATTTGCGGAGTAGCCGCCATTGTTGAAACCGCTTCAGATCTATTAACGGTTGACCCATCCCAGGGAACTCATTTTTTTCATAATATAACATCACTGGGGATCGGCTACCTCACGATTGGAAACAAGGGTAAAGGCTTTCTGGATAACGACTGGCTCAAAACATTACCGATTCAATATGAAACCGCTTTTATTTGTCAGTATCGATTAAAAAATCAGGTAATAATCAAAATAGATGGTAAAGTATCTCGTGCTGTAATTATAAAACCACCTTCCATATAAATCGTTGTTCAACTTTTTTATATTTCAAAAAGCGAGGGAAAAATGAATTCCATACTAGACAAGATCAAGTCAAGAGATCCAGGAGAAAAAGAATTTCACCAGGCCATCAGCGAAGTCATGGATTCCATCTTGCCCGTACTCGACAAAAATCCGGAATATCGACATGCCGGAATCCTGGAAAGAATTACCGAACCGGAACGAACCATTATTTTCCGCGTTCCCTGGATGGATGACCAGGGCAAAATCCATGTAAACAGAGGCTTTCGGATCGAAATGAACAGTGCTATCGGTCCCTACAAGGGCGGATTACGATTTCATCCCTCCGTCAATTTATCCATCCTGAAATTTCTGGCCTTTGAGCAGGTGTTTAAAAATGCTTTGACCACCCTTCCCATGGGAGGCGGAAAAGGCGGATCTGATTTTGATCCCAAAGGCAAATCCGACAATGAGATGATGCGTTTTTGTCAGAGTTTCATGTGTGAGCTTTTTCGTCATATCGGACAGAATACGGATGTTCCTGCAGGCGATATCGGTGTCGGAGCCCGGGAAATCGGATTCCTTTTTGGAATGTACAAAAAACTCACCAATGAGTTTACCGGCGTGCTCACCGGAAAAAGTTTGAACTGGGGAGGAAGCCTGATCCGCCCGGAAGCAACGGGATACGGATGCGTTTATTTTGCTTCAGAAATGCTTGCAACAAAAAACACAACCATGAAAGGCAAAAAATGTCTTGTATCCGGATCTGGAAATGTTGCACAGTTTACAACGGAAAAAATCCTCTCTCTTGGAGGCAAGGTATTGACTCTTTCCGATTCTTCAGGATACATTTTTGATGAAACGGGTATGGATGAAAGCAAACTGAAGTTTATTAAGACACTGAAAAACAAAAAAAGAGGAAGAATCAAAGAGTATGCAGACCAATACAAGGAGGCTGTTTATACTCCTGTTGATGCAAAATCAAATTGTAATCCTCTCTGGAATCATAAGGCTGATTGTGCTTTTCCCTGTGCAACTGAAAATGAAATTAATGAAAACGATGCGGCTCATCTGGTCCAAAACGGTATCATTCTTCTGGCCGAAGGAGCAAATATGCCGACCACTCCAAAAGGAATTGATGTAGTAACCAATAGTCATGTTCTTTATGCCCCCGGCAAGGCTGCAAATGCCGGAGGTGTTGCCGTATCCGGACTGGAAATGTCTCAAAACAGCATGAGAATCCGATGGCAGCGGGAAGAAGTAGATGAAAAGCTTCGTCTTATCATGAAAAATATTCACAAGACTTGCCTTGATGCCGCTGAATCCTATGGTACACCCGGTAACTACATGAAAGGTGCAAATATTGCGGGATTCGTAAAAGTTGTTGACGCAATGCTTGATCAGGGGCTGGTATAATTTTGAGTACTACAAAAAAGACACCGATTCTATTTCCAACGGAGATCATTGAAAATCAAAACAGAAAATGGGAAACTTTCTGTAATGTGATGGAAGCATCCAATCTTCAGATTCCGGAATCAGCAACAGTGATGCATGATCTCAAAACCGCCTTTCTGTTCAGTGATTTTATTTTTACCAATCTCACCCGAAAGCCTCTGTTGTTCAAAGAACTTCTTGAGAATAACTGTCTCTACAGTACCTATCCAACAGGAACATACGCCAGAAATCTTTCTCATATCTTACAAATCGCTTTTGATGAAAAACAGATCGCCGAAAAAACAAGCCATTTCCGATGTCGCGAAATGATCCGTATTGCTTTTCGGGACCTCACCGGCTATGCAGATCTATCAGAAACCATGTCGGATCTTTCCGCCCTCGCGGATGCCTGTATTGATGGGGTCTTCTCAAAATTATATGATCAATTTTCCGCTCGATACGGCATCCCGAAAAATCAGTCGGGAAAAGATCAAAATGTCGTTGTTGTGGGTCTTGGAAAACTGGGTGCAAATGAACTTAACTTTTCTTCTGACGTTGACTTGATGTTTGCATTTCCAGAAGATGGTTGCACCAGTGGTAAACACGAAACCGTTACAAACCTTGAATTCTTTTCTCTTCTGTCCCGGGCATTTCTCAAAATCTTTGCCGGATCATCCTCTGCCGGTATCATTTTCCGGGTGGATCTCCGTTTGAGGCCATTTGGTGAAAACGGTCCTTTGATCATGAATTTTAACTTTTTAGAGGAATATTATGAAGCTCAGGGAAGAGAATGGGAACGGTATGCCTTAATAAAAGCGAGGGTGGTAGCAGGAGATAAGACAGCCGGTCATCACTTGCTCAAAAGGCTTAATCCATTTATCTATCGCAGATACCTTGATTACAACGCCTTTGAATCCCTGCGCGAAATGAAGCAGAGCATCGATTTAGAAATCCAGCGGAAAGGATTTAAGGGAAATATTAAACTGGGACCAGGAGGAATCCGGGAAATTGAATTTTTCGGCCAGGCTTTTCAATTAATACGGGGCGGTGTCTTACCTTTGCTTCAGGAACCATCCATAGTAAGGGTTCTGAATATACTGGTTGAAGAAAAATATATATCTCCGTCTACCTGTGATGAGTTGACAGCCGCATATCTTTTTCTACGCCACACAGAACACCGACTCCAGGAATTTGATGACCGGCAGACCCATTCTCTTCCAAAAGAAGAAGCAAAACTTTTCCTCCTCTCCCTTTCTCTCGGTTTTTCAGATACAGACCAATTCTCCCATCAATTGAATGCCCATATGAAAAATGTTCATGATCATTTTACACAGATACTTTCATCTGCCGATAAAGAGCAATCTGTCTCAGAAGGCAACAAAGAGCTATCGGGAATTTGGAAAAACCTTTTTGAACCAAAAGATGGAGAGGGTATACTTCTTTCAGCCGGATTCCAAAAGCCATCCGACATCCTTAAACAAATTATTAGCCTGCAAGAAGACACGGCAACTAGATCTTTGAGCAGAGAAGGCCGCAGAAAGCTTGATCAGCTTATCCCACGAGTCATCGAAATCACCGGAAAGTCTAAACAGCCGGATCTTTCATTTTTTCGAATTGTAGAACTTATCAAAACAATTGAACAGAGAACCAACTATCTTTCTCTGCTGATTGAAAACCCCAGTGCCTTGAAACAACTCGTGAGCCTCTCCATAGCCAGCCCATGGATCATCAAGTTTCTCACCCAGCATCCGGTTTTGCTGGATGAACTGCTGGATACCAGAATTCTTTACAGTCCACCGGATCGCAATCAATTGACCAGCGAGATTGAAAAAAGACTGAGTTCTATTCCGTTAGATGACCTTGAACTTCAGATTGAACAGCTCTGTATTTTTAAACAGATTAACACCTTGCGGGTTGCCGCTGCTGACATCAGCGCAAACTATCCGCTTATGCGCGTGAGTGATCACCTGTCTGATATTGCGGAATTGATATTGACCCAGGTTTTAAACTTGTCTTATCACCATATTGGGCAAAAATATGGATATCCAAGTTTTTCACCGGATCGTAAAAACGGCAAACAAGGGTTTGCCGTGATCGCATATGGAAAGTTAGGCGGCATTGAACTTGGATATGGATCGGATCTGGATATGGTCTTTCTTCACGGAGCCGCACCGGGCAAAACACGGGGAGGAAAATCTCAATCGATTGATAACAGTCAGTTTTATACCAGGCTCGGCCAGCGGATTATTCATATCCTGACCACCCATACCCGAGCAGGCAAATTATATGAAATTGATATGAGATTACGGCCCAGCGGAACTTCCGGGCCTCTAGTCAGCCATATTGATTCATTTCAAGAGTATTTGAAGGATAAAGCATGGACCTGGGAACATCAAGCGATTGTCCGCGCCCGTTTTATATGTGGAGACCCTGCGATTTCAACTCTGTTCGAAGTGATTCGAAAAGAAACCCTTATGAAAAAAAGAGATCTGTCGGAATTGAAATCAGAAATAAGGACGATGCGGGAAAAAATACGAAAAGCGCATGGGGTTTCCGAGCCTGGCAAGTTTCACCTGAAACAGGGCAGAGGCGGAATCATTGATATTGAGTTTATCGTACAATATCTTATCCTGGCAAATGCGCATCAACATTCAGAGCTTGTAAAATGGTCTGATAATGTCCGGCAGCTTGAAGCTCTTGCTCAAGCCGGGATTCTCGAACAAAAAGCCTCCCTTCTATTAAAGCAGGCCTACCTGACCTTCCGATCCAGTGTTCATCATCTGAATTTACAGGATCAACCGCCAGTAGTGGATCACCCCGACCTCCTGGCAACCGGCTCCACTGTTGCAGCAATATGGAAATCCTGTTTTTTTCCTTGAATAGCAGGCTTGCACTCGAACAGAAAATAAACAACACGCTCTGTATATAAAAAAACCGACATCTGAATGTTAATCAAATGCCGGTTTTTCTTTTTTTACACTACTTTCTAAATATCATAGTAGAGGAAAAATTCATGGGGATGGGGACGAAGTTTAACAGCATCGGATTCATTTTTCGTTTTGTATTCAATCCACATATCGATAACATCTTTTGTAAAAACATCTCCTTTTAACAGAAACTCATGATCTTCCTTAAGGGCAGCCAGTGCTTCATCAAGAGAACCCGGCGCCGATTCTATCGCTGCAAGTTCTTCCGGTGGAAGATCATAAATATTTTTATCCAGAGGATCGCCCGGATCAATTTTGTTTTCAATGCCATCAATAACCGCCATCAAGATGGCTGAAAAAGCCAAATAACCATTGCAGGACGGATCCGGTGTCCGGAACTCAAGCCTTTTGGCCTTGGGTGAAGAAGAGTACATTGGAATTCGAACCGCTGCACTTCTGTTTCGGCTGGAATAGGCCAAGTTTACCGGTGCCTCATATCCTGGAACCAGCCTCTTGTATGAGTTGGTTGTTGGATTGGAGAAAGCGCATATCGCCTTGCAGTGTTTCAAAATACCACCAATTGCATGAAGCGCCATCTGAGAAACTCCGGCATATTTATCGCCCGCAAAAAGAGGTTTTCCATCTTTCCAGATGCTGATATGGGTGTGCATGCCACTGCCGTTATCCTCAAAAAGCGGCTTGGGCATGAATGTAACCGTATGCCCATGTCGATAGGCGACATTTTTCAAGACATATTTAAACCACGCAAGCTGATCTCCCATTTGGACCAGCGGCTTGAAGCGCATATCAATTTCAGACTGTCCGGCTGTCGCAACCTCGTGGTGCTGACACTCAACATCAATACCGAGTTTTTCCAGGGTCAGCATCATCTCTGTTCTCAAGTCCTGGAACTTATCCATTGGCGGTACCGGGAAATATCCCTCTTTGTGTCTTGGTTTATAACCCAGATTCGGCCCCTCTTCTCTGGATGTATTCCACGGGCCTTCTATAGAATCCACCTCATAATAGGATACATTGCTTGCTGATTCAAAACGGATGCTGTCAAAAATGAAAAATTCAGCTTCCGGGCCAATAAAAGCAACATCGCCAATACCGGTTTTCAATAAATAGGCTTCTGCTTTGAGTGCAATATTCCTTGGATCTCTTGTATAGGATTCCCGTGTGATCGGATCTGCTATATTACCTATCAACACCAGTGTTGGAATTTCAAAAAAAGGATCGATTTTCGCGGTTTTTGAATCCGGAATAACCAGCATATCACTAGCGTGAATGGGCTGCCAGCCCCGAATACTTGAACCGTCAAATCCAAATCCGTCGTCAAAGCTGGATTCGTCGAGTTCACTCAAAGGCACGGAAAAGTGCTGCCATACGCCTATGAAATCCATAAAACGTATATCAACAACCCTTACTCCGTTTTCTTTTGCCATAGCGATTGCTTCCTTCGGTGTCATAATATTATCCTCCATGTTATAAAGTAATTAAATTATCAACCATATTCAAAAAACCCCAAATCCCGGCAAATCATTACAGGTGTTCATTTTTCACCGATTCATTCCTGTTCATTGTTACATCTTGATCAAGCAAAAGCCGTTCCATTTACCGCCATTGAATACAACAATTCGTTATCATGGATTTTTTTTAATGATTCATCCTGTTCTAACAATATAGGGTTACGTTTTTGTAAAAAAACCACCCTTAAAATTGCAAAATTGTTTTTCATTTTTTTATCTTAGAAAAATAAGGATTCCCATCTGCACTCAAAGAACGGATCGGAATGTTCCGTATAATCATAACAACTAATCAGTTGATCTCAGAATTCATGAGGCCATATCCATGTTCACTATGGAGAGACTTATCGAGCCCCTCCTGTTCCCCCTCTTCACTGATTCGAAATCCCACTGTTTTTTCCACAAAAAAATAAAGTAAAGCGGTTCCGAAGGCAGCTATCAATATTGCTGCCCCCATTCCCTTCAATTGTATGATTAATTGGTTCCAAACCGTCCAACTGCCACCGGCAGCCACAGATGCAGATGACATCCAACTGTCTCGAATAAAAAAACAGAGCATCAAAACACCCAATCCACTGCCCACACCATGGATCCCAAAACAATCCAGACTGTCATCGTAACCCATCCTGACTTTTACCTGAAGTGCATAATAACATGCGATGGAAGATAATGCGCCCAATACAATGGCACCCGTTGGCTGCACAACACCCGCAGCAGGTGTTATGACAACCAATCCGGCGAGAATCCCGGACACAAAGCCCAGAGAAGTTGCCTTTTTGAATATAATGGCTTCAATAATGAGCCATGTCAGTGCGCCACTCGCTGCTGAAACCTGAGTCATGGTAAGCGCTCGTGCTGTTTCAAGGCCACTTTGCACCGTGGAACCCGCATTAAACCCAAACCATCCAACCCACAACAAGCCGGCACCCATCATCGTCATTACCAGATTGTTTGGATGCATTGCTGTTTTTGGATACCCTTTTCTGGCACCCATCAGAATCGCCAGAACCAGAGCACTGACTCCGGCAGAAACATGAATCACAAGCCCTCCAGCAAGATCAATCACTCCGGATGCCCCCGAGGTATACAACCATCCATCAGCGGCCCAGACCCAATGACAAAGGGGGCAGTAAACCAACAAAAACCAAAGCGTGATAAAAAGGGTATATCCTCTAAAATATACCCGTTCAGCAATTGCACCACTGATAAGTGCCGGCGTGATGATGGCAAACTTGCCCTGAAACATTGCCAAAACATATTCGGGAATCCCGTTTGTTATCCGATCATCGATCCCCTTAAGAAAAAAGAAATCCCAATCCCAACCAACAAAGCCACCCAGCACATTTTTGCCAAATGCAAGAGAATAACCGCATATCACCCAAAGAACCCCAATGACCGCCATAGACACAAAACTATGCATCATGGTTCCCAATACATTTTTCGTCCGGACCAGCCCGCCATAAAACATCGAGAGCCCTGGCACCATCAACAAAACCAGTGCTGTGGACGTTAACATCCAGGCGGTAGAACCCGAATCAACAACCGCCTTCTCAACAGCGAAAACCCCTGCCGGATAAACCAAAAGAATCAATAGGCCAAAACTGAGAAACCGCGTTACCATACCCTCCCCCTGCCTTTGTGTTTTTCAATATCTTACGTTACAGCTTAACAGGTGAGAGCAACAAACATACCAGCCTGATTGGTGGGATATAACTATTTAAAAATAAAGACTTTTGAATATTTATTTCGTAGTTCGATATTATTCTCTATCAAAAATTCAGCTACATATTTGTAATTATATTGGGCTAATTATTAACAAAATTGTTAAAAGTAATAAGCTGGGTAAATCCGTCCGGCTTATGAAAAATAACCTGACCTGTAATATCTATATTGCATCCTCCCCTTTTTCTCCGGTACGAACGCGAATGGCTTCTTCTACGGGCAAAACAAATATTTTTCCATCACCGATTTTTCCTGTGTTTGCAGCAGCCATAATAACTTGTATAACCTTTTCTACCTGTTTGGAATCCACAACAATCTCGATTTTTATTTTCGGTATAAAATCAACGACATATTCTGCACCACGATATATTTCCTTATGCCCCTTCTGGCGTCCATACCCTTTTACTTCTACAATGGTCATTCCCTGAATGCCAATTTCATTCAAAGCTTCCTTTACATCATCCAATTTAAACGGTTTGATGATCGCCTCTATTTTTTTCATTTTAATTTCTCCCCTTTTCTAAAAACAAACGATAGAGCCAATTTCATTATATTTTAATCCCTTAAAAGGCGAACGACAATTTTTTATATTCCATTATCATGAACACAGGATATGTGCAAGATACCTGCTTGGCAACAAACCCAAGAGAATCAATCTATATTTGATTTTTCATAACGATCTACCTTCACAATTTGCTCAATTGCGTTTTTCAATCGAGCAAATTTTTTATTCATCTCTGGTTTTGCGCCATCAAAATTCCGAATGTAAAAAACATCAACAACCTGGTCTGCTTTTGTTGCTGCCTTACAAACCATAATATCATACCCGTGATTGAATATTGTATCTGTTATCCAAAATAACACCCCTGGAAAATCATATGTATAAACCTCAATGATTATAAAATAACTCGAAGTTTGACTGTCCACATGGACCATGGAGCCTTTATGTGGAGGAATGGTAAAAGTCTGCTGTTCTGTTTTAAACTTTTTACGGATTGCCGCCGCTATATCAAAGTCTCCCGCCAACGAATCCTCCAGAATTTTTTCCGCTCCCTTCCATATTTTCTCTTCAAACAGTCGATCTTTCGGTGCACTCACTTGAAAAATATCTAAAGCAATATTATTTCTCCAGGTAAACGCGCTAACATCCAATACATTCAGGTTATGTAATGAAAAAATGCCGGTGATTTTCGATAGCAACCCTGGCTGATTTTTGGCACAAACTGTTACCGTTCTTGTTTCCGCCTCTTTTTCCTTTGCTACACTCCAAACCATGTTTTTTTCACCAAGCTTTTGATACAATTTAATATGATCCATAATATCTTTTTCATCAACCGCAAGAAGATATCTTGGCGAAATGCTGTTCAGCAAAAAAATCAACTCCTCATGATTTTCTCTTGAAATGAAGAAGCTATGGAGTACTTCCTTTTTCATTTCAATTTTTTTTACGGTCTGTTCAGTTGCCAACTCTCCTTTTTCCAATACATGCAATACCCGAAAAAACAGATCTCTGATCAAAATAGCTATCCAGCTTGTCCATGCTTTACTACCTGTTGACATACAATCCGCCACCGTTAACAAATAGAGCATCTTTAATCGATCGACATCCTTTATCGCTGCTGCGCATGAAATGGCTGTTTGCTCATCATTCAGATCTCTTTTCAACGCCGTGGTTTTTAAAAGAAGATGCTCTTGAATTAAAAATGAAATAGAAGATATTTCGTCTTCTTTATATCCAAATCGCTTCATTATCGATTCCGCCAGCTCCGCTCCATTTTTCGAGTGATCATTACAGTCTCTGCTTTTTCCAATATCATGCAATAGGGCGGCCCACTGCAGCAGTCTTATATCTTTTATTTCCAGATATAACTGATTGAATAGATCTGTATCACCTTCCCGGTTTTTTCTTCCCAGACTGTTCAAGGTTCTAACTGTAAGAAGTAAATGCTTATCTACAGGATAGCTATGGTATTCATCATATTCTATCCGATGCTCAACCCTTTTAAACTCTGGAATTAAGTTCACAAGAAAACCTGAGCATAACATCGCATCAAGCGTGCTGTTTTGATGATCAAAAGAATCAAGAATAACTTCTAATGCAGAAATCACCGATTCCGATTTCCGGAATTCATCATCGATTAAATAGGAAAGCTTTTTTTCAAGTCTTTTTGCCTCTCTACATACGGAAAGATTCAGAGCGGCGCTTTCCATATAAATTTTTACCAGTAGCATTGGATCTTTAGCGCACTCCTCCTCCGAAGTAAAATCCAACATATTTTTTCGTATGATCAGACCTTTTACCTTGGTCTGTTTGCCAAAAAAACGGCTCTTGATGCTTACGTCTATCCCCCCTTGCAGTTCAGATAGAAATAACATTGACTGATGCTTTACAATTTCCACCTTTTTATGAAAATCACCTAAAAACTGTTCTACTGAGTGTAACCTATCGCCCTGCTCGGTTATAAATTGATCGGCAATGTCTTGATGAAATTCGAAATACAACCTGTCACACTTTCTGCCCGCTAAGTGGTGAAGCTTGTTCCTCACTTCCCACATGAATGCAATTGAGTTGTTTAAAATCTGATACTCGTTTTCAGGCAACTGAAACCGGTTTCCAATTTCGCATTGATTCTCCAACCCATTTACAACCTTAACCATCCACAACATGGAGTGGTAGTCCCTCAATCCTCCAACACCTTCTTTAATGTTTGGTTCGAGCAGATAGGATGCATCTCCAAAAAGAGCGTGACGCTTTTTATCGTTATCGGAGAGCCAATGCATTATTTGCTTTTTCTTTTTATGAATGACCTTTTTATACAGAATATCTTTGAGTCTTATGAACAGCTCTTCACTACCCCCGATCAGACGTGCATCTATCAAAGAGGTCAATATTTGAAAATCATCTGAAGCCAGAGAGATGCATTCCCTTACAGAGCGGGTAGCATGACCAACCTCAAATTTTAGGTCCCATAAAGGATATACGATATCACGAACAATCCCTTCTGCCTCAACCGGGACCTTTTCCTGAAAAAGAAATAAAATATCTATGTCTGAAAACAGACACTGCTCACCTCTTCCATAACCACCTAGTGCAACCAGTGAAAATGAATTTTTTTCTTTCCATAATTTCGAGCATGCCGAGCTTTCTTTCGTGCTGTTTAGAAAATATGCATCAAAAACTTGTGTGTTCCATTTCAAAAATTCAGAACCAAAATTATCTCGCACGCTCTTAATTAATTCATTTCTGTGCGTTTCCAGTTTTCTTGCGGCATTTTCCATTTTTATAATTTCAACTGAGCAAGCAATTATGTAACATTGTGCTGTATTCTAATTTTTAAGATATCCCTGCATTGATAATTTCTCCATCCAAACTAGCAATCAGCATGCCACATAATCTTACAATCCATAATCTACTAAAAATCAACTTGTTAAGAATTTCCATTATTTGGATGTGATCAGCAATTTTGCAGTTTTGTAATATATTATCTTTTCGAAATACATTTTTGTACCCTGATGCCTCATCCTCTCCTTTTACAGTTCTTTACAAATCCATTGATACTGAATTGGGCAGAAAGATGTAAAATCAGTTCAATTGAAATGATTAGAACTGGAAGTGATTTGTCTGATTCCAAAACATGACTTGAAATGTCATAGACAGCAGATGTTGATCCGGATCATTCGATAGCAGACGCTATCAGGGCTTTGATTTTTTGAAGAGATGATTCCG
>CAMBQS010000046.1 GCA_945870015.1 Desulfocicer vacuolatum DSM 3385 | reverse complement strand
GACCAGCCACCATTTGGCCAGAAACTCCTTATCATCCGCAAAAGCTTCGAGTTCCTGAAGCTTTTCAAGGTTTCGAATCCAGCCATTGCCGATTTTCTCCGTAATCAGACTGGTCAGCCTGGGATTGCATAAAACCATCCAGCGCCGCGGGGTGACCCCGTTGGTCTTGTTGCTGAATTTTTCAGGTGTAATGGCATAGAAGTCACTCAAGGTGTGTTTTTTCAGCAATTCCGTATGGAGTTCGGCAACCCCGTTGATCGCATGACTTCCCACACAGGCCAGATTGGCCATCCGTATATATTTATTTCCGGTTTCGTCGATCAGTGACAACTGATCGATGCGCAGATTTTTTTTGGGAAATCGGGTTCGGACATCATCCAGAAAATGTTGATTGATGTCATATATGATTTGCATATGCCGGGGAAGCAGGCTGGAAAACAGTGGCAGAGACCATTTTTCCAGGGCCTCGGGAAGCAGGGTGTGGTTGGTGTAGCTGAAGCAGTTCTCCGTTATTCTCCATGCGTCTTTCCAATCCACGGCATGTTTATCCACCAGAAGTCGCATCAGCTCTGGTACGGCAATGGACGGATGCGTGTCGTTCAATTGGACGGCAAAGGTTTCCGGCAGGCGGTCAATCGATGCGTTTTTTAAAAGATGCATATCAATGAGATTCTGAAGGGAGCAGGACACGAAAAAATACTGCTGCTCCAGCCGTAATTGTTTACCCTGGAGTTGTTCATCATTGGGATAAAGGACTTTTGTGATATTTTCGGCTGCGACTTTCATTTCAACTGCACCATAGTAATCACCGGTGTTGAAATCCTGAAAATCGAAAGATTCATGGGCTTCAGCCTTCCAAAGCCTCAGCATGCCGGCTGTTTCCACATCGTAGCCCATTATGGGGGTGTCATAGGCCATGCCTTTAACAATTTTGCCGGGAATCCATTGGATGCGCGTTTTGCCGTTTGCATCGCAATGCTGTTCCGTATGGCCGCCGAAATAGACATCATATACCCGTTCAGGCCGGGGGATTTCCCATGGATTGCCGAGCTGCAACCAGTTGTCGGTCAGCTCAACCTGCCATCCATCCCGGAAGGTCTGGTGAAACATCCCGTGTTCATAGCGTATCCCGAAGCCGATGGCGGGGACACCCAGGGTTGCAAGAGATTCCATATAACAGGCTGCCAGCCGGCCAAGGCCGCCATTACCCAATCCGGGTTCTGGTTCGTGTTCGATAATGGCGTTGAGATCCATGTTGAGTTCATGGGTCGCGAGCTTCATGGTATCGTAAATGCCCAGACTGATCAGATTCCGTTTGAGCTGGGGGCCGATCAGGAATTCGGCGGAAAAATAGCAGACTGCTTTTGAAGGGGACATGAAAAAGTTTTCGACCGTGTTCATCCAGTATTTAATCATCCGGTTGCGGACGCTGTAAGCAACCGCCAGATACTGGTCGTTCAGAGTGATCATGGATGCCGGCTTGCCAAGAATATATTGCAGGTTTTCTGTTAGATCCTGTTTGATGCTTCCCAGATTAAGACTGGTCCGGACGCTTCCGGTGGATTGAGCTGAGAGGAGGTTCTGTGTATCATTGTTCATGAGTTGCTTTTCCTTTGCTCTTGGGTGTTCCATGTCGCCATTTTTCATGAAATCTTGTATGAATCATTCTGAAAAATTGTAATGACAGGTATCCCCCGAAGCAATTGGCGGGCAGGGGATGAATGAAAACCGAGGCCAGGATGCCCTTACTGTATCCGTACCATTTGATTTAATGAGGGATAAGATCTTTTTTTTGAAAGTGAATATATGTGAAGGAAGTTTATGTGTCAACAACATTGGTGAGGAACATCATTTTTCAGCAAACAGGAATTGAAAAAAGGTTTTTACCGTGACAATAGGATTGTGGTGATTGAAAATATTCTGAGGTCAAACTCCAGATTGTCGGAGATGAAAGAATTTTGTAAAATAATTTCAGAGAACCAAAAACGGAATCTGCCCCGGACTCCGTTTTTGGTGTCTGATTTGATTCCAATGACTATACCTTTATCATTTTCCGCCTGAATCCAAAGAGACTGAACAGACCTGAACCAAGGAGACAGACAGCAGGGGGAATGGGAACAGTTGATAGTGAACCGGAACCGGGGTTGGGAGAGGGATTAATGGCCCAGCCATCAAGGCCGGAAAGAAATTCGATGCTTTGTCCTTCCGGTGCATCACCGACATCAACAGCGCTGACTGCTCCTGTATGGTCGATCAGGCCGCTTGAATTGCTTCCGCCATAGACCACTGAGAAAAAGGGTATGCTCGTAGTTGTGATAGATGACGCAGGATTATGGAAAAGTGCCACTCCGTCCGCAATTGTACCGCTGTTCTGAAGATCAGGGTTTATATCCACTGCCAGGGAGTATATCGGGTTGCCGTTTGACAGGTCGCTGGATGGTCCACCAAAAACCAGGTATTCAGCCGGGCCGATTGTTCCGTTAAGCTGAAACGTTCCATTGGAATATGCAGTTCCTCCCCATCCAATGCTCCATCCAGACAGGTCGATGACTCCTGACGTTCCATTAAACAGTTCGATCCATTCATAACGATCATCCACGCCGCTGCGATCATAGAAAATTTCTGATAAGACCAACGTATCTACAGATGCTGCTTGAACAGGGACAATTCCTGCAGAGATGAAAAGTATTGTACAAATCACGGTAAAAGCTGTTTTCATGATTTCCTCCATATTTAAAATTAAAAGAGTTGAGATTCAGAATGGTTGTATCCAATTTTATGTCATACGCTGTTTTTCGGGCAAATCACCTCCTGTTAGATGAAAAATGGGTTGATAAAAAAATAGAATCGTAACGAAAAAAGGATATTATATAATTTTTTTCGCGGAATATATGTAAAATATATAGTTATGTCAATATAATTTTATATATCGCACTTTGAATATACTATATTACAAAAAATGCGAATTATTTGTGAGCCTGGATTGTTTTTCCGTTTTTTCAGTAAACAGAGAAAAAAGGACAACAGTCAGGCTCTTGATATAGGTCAGAAATTTTTCACAAGGGAACTGTCAGAAAATTGACAAGAATAAACCCATGGTTATTTTTAGACAAAGCATCGGGTCGTTTTTTTCGGGTGTAAACAGGTTTGATGTCATCATTGAATCAGGAGAGGAATATGCGTTTTGACAAATTTACCATAAAATCACAGGAACTGATTGCAGAAGCCCAATCCCTTGCTGCGAAACTGAACCACCAGCAGATTGAGCCGGAGCATTTGCTGTCTGTCATGCTGAATGCCCGGCAGGGGATTACGACCTCCCTTTTACGGAAACTGGGAGTGTCTCCGGGAGGCATTGATCGGGAACTCGTGGCGCTGCTGGATCGACTTCCAAAGGTAACCGGCAGCTCCGGAGGAGATGCGTATCTCTCTGCGCGATCCAAAAACCTGCTCGATACTGCTTTTTCCGAAGCATCCAAAATGAAGGATCAGTATGTCAGTGTGGAACATATACTTCTGGCCATTGCTGAAGAAAAACAGGGCCATGCCGGCAAAGTTCTTGCCGGACATGGGATTACCCGCGAAGCGATTTTAAAAGCCTTGCTGGAAATCCGGGGAAACCAGTCGATTACCGATCCAAATCCGGAAGAAAAGTATCAGGCTCTTGAAAAGTTCAGCAGAAACCTGACCGATCTTGCCAGGCTGGGCAAACTGGATCCAGTAATCGGCCGGGATGATGAGATCCGGCGGGTTGTTCAGGTGTTGTCCAGACGCACAAAGAACAATCCGGTTTTGATTGGTGAACCGGGTGTGGGGAAAACCGCAATTGTCGAGGGACTTGCCCAGCGGATTGTATCCGGGGATATCACGGAAACCTTGAAGAACAAGCGGCTGGTTTCTCTGGATATGGGGGCCTTGATTGCCGGTGCCAAATATCGGGGGGAATTTGAGGATCGTCTGAAGGCGGTTCTCAAAGAGGTTGAGGATGCAGAAGGAGAAGTAATCCTTTTTATTGATGAACTGCACACCCTGGTGGGTGCCGGCGCGACGGAAGGCGCCCTCGATGCTTCCAATATGCTGAAACCGGCCCTGGCACGGGGCACACTTCGCTGTGTGGGGGCAACAACCCTGAATGAATATAAAAAATATATTGAAAAAGATGCGGCTCTGGAAAGGCGGTTCCAACCCATTTTGACAAAAGAACCCAGTGTGGAGGATACGATTTCGATTTTACGGGGTCTCAAGGAAAAATATGAGGTTCATCACGGGGTCAGAATCAAGGATTCGGCTATTGTCGCTGCGGCAACGCTTTCCGATCGGTATATTTCCGATCGTTTTTTACCGGACAAGGCAATTGATCTGATTGACGAGTGTGCGTCAAAGCTCAGAATTGAAATTGACAGCATGCCGGCAGAGATCGATGAGATTCAGCGGAAAATCACCCAGTCTGAAATTGAAAAACAGGCCCTGAAAAAGGAAAAAGACCCGGCTTCGAAAGAGCGATTGAACGGGCTCGAAGAAGAACTGGCATTGATGAATGAGCGGATACGGGAGATGAAGGCGCACTGGATCAATGAAAAGAAAATGATTCAGGTCATCCGGACGATTAAAGAAGAGCTGGAACAGCTTGGAATCGAGGAGCAGCAGGCAGAAAGGGAGGGGAATCTGGCAAAGGTCGCTGAAATCCGGTATGGACGGTGCGGTGAGCTTCAGGGTCGGCTTGTAAAAGCCAATCAGGAGTTGTCTGTGCTTCAATCTGAACAGCGGATGCTGAAAGAAGAGGTGGATGCCGAAGATATTGCCCTGGTGGTTTCCCGTTGGACCGGGATTCCGGTCTCAAAGATGCTGGAAGGGGAAAGGGAAAAACTGATCCAGATGGAGGAACGTCTTTCCAAAAGGGTGGTTGGCCAGGAAGAGGCTGTAATCGCCGTATCCAATGCAGTCCGCAGGGCTCGCTCCGGCCTGCAGGATCCAAACCGGCCGATTGGTACATTTATTTTTATGGGGCCGACCGGTGTGGGGAAAACCGAACTGGCCAAGGCGCTGGCTGCATTTATTTTTGACAATGAACAGGCTATCGTTCGGATCGATATGTCGGAATATATGGAAAAACATGCCGTGGCACGCCTGATTGGTGCTCCTCCGGGATATGTGGGGTATGAAGAGGGAGGGTATCTGACCGAGAGCATCCGCCGCAGGCCTTACTCGCTGATCCTTTTTGATGAAATCGAAAAGGCCCATCCGGATGTGTTCAATGTACTTCTCCAGATTCTGGATGATGGCAGGATGACAGACGGCCACGGCCGCACGGTTGATTTTAAAAACACGATCATCATCATGACATCCAACATCGGAAGCCAGTATATTCAGGAACTGGGTGCTTCCCGAAGAGAAGAAATGGTTGATGCGGTGACGGCTGCCCTGCGGCAGAGTTTCAAACCGGAATTTCTGAACCGGATTGATGAAACCATTATCTTCCATAATTTAACCCGGGAGCAGATTGTTCATATTGTGGATATTCAATTTCAACGACTTGCCAAAAGGCTTCTGGAACAGAATATCGATCTGGAACTCAGTGATTCTGCCCGAAAATTTCTGGCGGAGAAAGGATATGATCCGGTGTATGGCGCCCGGCCATTGAAGCGGGCAATCCAGCAGTATATTGAAAACCCGCTTTCCATGGAAATTCTGAAAGGCAGCCTTGAGGCAAACAAGAAAATCCGGATCGAAGAAGCAAACGGGGAAATTGTTTTCACGGCGGTTGAATCATAATCTCTGATAAAAATATAGGCGGCATTTGAATAATGCTGCCTATATCAAATCTATTTTATCTTAAAAAAAAATTTCACCATGGCATGGAAAGGCGTTCAATGATGTTCCTTCTCGCCAGAACCCTGGAACAAAGCTCCCATCGATCAGGATTTTACCGATTTGGAATGATCGACAGGTTGAAGGGTGAAACAGCGGGTGCCCATACTCATGAGAAAACCTCCGGCAAGTGCGATCAATGCGCTTGCCGCAAACAGCCAGGATGATCCGATCGAATCGTAGAAGATTCCGTTGACAAGGAACCCGACGGTCATGCCAAGGCCGTAGGTAACAGCATTGTTGACAGCCTGGCCGAATGTTTTGGCTTCGGAAGGGACAGTCCGGTCTATATAAAGAATGCTGGCGATATGGAAAGTTCCATACGTCAGGGCATGAAATATCTGAGAGAGAAGGATGATCACAGCAGAGTCTGTAAAACAGAGAATCAGCCATCGCAAGGCTGCAATCAGAAAGGAGATTGTCAGCACCTTTTCAATGGGGTATTTTCGAAAAATGGCGTCTGATTTCATCATGACAAAGATTTCAGCAACCGAGGCCAATGCCCAGGTAATGCCGATGAAGGTTTTTTCATAGCCTAACCCTTCGAGGTGAATAGAGAAAAAACCATAATAGGTGCCGTGACTGAGCAACATTAAAAAGGAAGCGGTTAAAAAGATGATCAGCCGTGGCTGCAACAGTACTCTTGCCCCAGGGCCAAAAGATCCTTTCAGGGGTCTTCCGGTATTGGGGATGCTGAATGAAAGGAGAGCCTGCAGGGAGGACCCGGCCAGAATCCAGGGAAGGATGATATCAACGGATTGAAGATCGATGAGACGGCCGATGAGAACCACAAAGGTGATAAAGTTAATGGAACCCCATACCCTCACCCGGCCATACTGTTTTCTTTCTTTTCCCAGAATATCCATGGTAAATGCTTCCAGGAATGAAATCACAGGAGAATAAAAAATGCCATAAAATATGCAGATCAGCAGCATCAGCCTGAAATCGGTTGTAAAGAGAAAAAACGACCATACCAGGCAACTGATGAAATGACAGGCAACATATACTGGTTTTCGTATCTGGAAACGGTCGGCAACCGCTCCCCAGAATATGGGAAACAATACCGTGGTGGCTGTCCGGACGGCTGACATAAGGCCGATCTGAAAACCGGAAAAATCCAAATGAAAACAATAGAGATTGAAATAGGGAAGGTAAATACCCAATACACCGAAATACAGAAAATACTGAAGACCAAGGATCAGTCTGGAAGATGGAGTATAATGGTTATCTGGATTCATGATTTCGTCATACCGGTTGGAGCCAACCCTTTCCTGAACCGGTTATTCGATCCTGTTGCGGCCTGTCATAAAATGTCCGGTGCCTATGTGAAATACTTTTTTTGATTGTTGTATCTGTATTTTTATCATGGATGAAAACAGAATGATACAAGAAAAAAATGGATATTTATTTAAAAGGAGATAGATGGGGCTTCTTTATTTCCGAATCATTTTAAGCTATTTACAAATAGCGTTTGGAATGTTAAATTCTATGACACTCACCAAAAAAAGGCGTTTTTTGATACACATCTTGGTTTGTTCCAACGATTTTTTAAGCAGGAGTGGAAAATGGATTTTATTAAGATACGATTTGGTAATGATTTTGTTCATGAAAAATCAAGGTTTGAAAAAAACATAGACGAGATGTTTCAATCCATGAGTCCGATCTTTACGCTTTCCGAAGGACCGTGGAAACCCCTCATGGATATCTATGAGGCACCGGATGAAATTTATATTTTTGCCGAAATTGCAGGGGCTAGCAAGGAGGATCTGGAGCTTGAGATCAATACCAAAGCCATCCGGATCAGCGGTGTACGAGCGGTCTCACCACCGGTTTCCAATGCAAGGTTCCGCCTGGCCGAAATACAGCACGGTCATTTTGAGCGGGTTTTGTTTTTGCCCACACCAATTGATACGGAACGCGTTTCCGCGTCCTATTCAAATGGCTTTCTGGAGATCAAGCTTGCAAAATTAAAATTCGATAAAACCCGTACCATCCCCATACAGGAAGGATAAATCTCTCATAGCCTGTCTATGATGAAAAACCGGCTGACCACTATCGCTTTTTTCAAAGTGTAGCGTCTGGTCTGCCATGACAAGAAATACTTGAAATGGAGAAGGATATGAATCAGCAAAAGCTGCCGATGGAAATTACTCCTGATGATATGCCGAAAAATCTTCCGATACTTCCGTTGTTTGATGTTGTTCTCTTCCCCAAAATGGTGCTTCCGCTGGTGGTTATGGAAGATCAATCCATTGACCTGATTGATAATGCAATGGCCGGAGACCGGATGATCGGGCTGATTTCCTCTAAAACCAATGAACCGGGTTTGGATGTATATACGCCGGATAAGCTTTACACCATTGGAACAACGGCGGTGATTTTAAAAATGGCCAAGGCCGATGATCACAGGGCACAACTGGTGGTTCAGGGAATCGGCCGGTTTCAGATTGATAAATTTATAGAAGGAAAACCCTATCTGCAGGCAACGGTCAAACCAATAATTGAAAAAACAGTCAAAAATAAAGAGACCCGGGCAATGATGAACAACCTTCTTTCTCTTTACAATGAGGTGGTTAAATTATCACCGGGGCTTCCGCAGGATATCGGCAACATGGCCAAGTCGATTGATGATCCGGGGATTCTGTCGGACATGATCACATCAACCTTGAATACATCGATTGAAGAGAAGCAGAAGGTGTTGGAGATCTGGGATGTAAAAAGTCGTTTAAAAGAGGTTACCCGGTTGGTGAATTATCAGCTTGAAATTCTTGAGATAGGCAGCAAAATTCAGTCCCAGGTCAAGGGTGACATGGATAAGCGTCAAAAGGAATACTACCTGAGACAGCAGTTGAAGGCGATCAAGGAAGAGCTGGGTGAAACCGACGAGACAAGTGTTGAGGTGGATGAATACCGGGCAAAGATTGAAGAGAAAAATCTTCCTGAAGAAGCCTTGAAAGAGGCAAAGCGGGAGCTGGACCGGCTTTCCCGGATGCATCCGTCATCTTCCGAGTATACGGTTTCGTCAACCTATCTGGATTGGATCACCTCTCTTCCCTGGAACGACAGTACAAAGGACAATCTGGACATCGAAAAAGCCCGGAAAATATTGGATGAGGATCATTTTGGTCTGGAAAAAGCCAAGAAAAGAATTGTTGAATTTCTTGCAGTTCGGAAACTGAAGCCCGACTCCAAGGGTCCGATTCTTTGCTTTGCCGGTCCTCCGGGAACCGGAAAGACATCTCTGGGACATTCCATTGCAAGGGCACTGGGACGGAAATTTGTCCGGATCGCACTCGGAGGTGTCCGGGACGAAGCAGAGGTCAGAGGACACAGAAGAACTTATGTGGGAGCGCTGCCCGGTCGGATCATTCAGGGGATCAGAAGAACAGAAACCAATAACCCTGTATTCATGCTGGATGAGATCGATAAAGTAGGAAGTGATTTCAGAGGGGACCCCTCTTCTGCACTTCTGGAAGTTCTGGACCCGGAGCAGAACTTTTCCTTTTCCGATCACTATCTGGATGTGCCGTTTGATTTATCCAAGGTGATGTTTATCACCACGGCAAATGTCCTGGACACCATTCCGCCTGCTTTGCGGGACAGAATGGAAGTCCTGATGCTTCATGGATATACGGAAGATGAAAAAATTAATATCGCCAATCGTTATCTGATTCCAAGACAGCGCGAGGCTCATGGCTTAAAGGCCAAGCAGATTACATTTTCAAAAGGAGCCATCCGAGCTATCATTACCGGATATACCCGTGAGGCTGGGCTTCGCAATCTCGAAAGGGAAATTGCATCGGTTTGCCGTGGTGTCGCGACGCTGATCGCAGAAAAAAAGAAAAAGGCTGTTTCCATATCTGTTGAGGATCTTGCCAAGTATCTTGGCCCTGTAAAAATGACATCCGAGGTCAGTGCAAGGACGGCTACTCCAGGTGTGGCAACGGGCCTGGCATGGACCCAGTCCGGGGGAGAAATCCTTTTTATCGAGGCAACCGCCATGCCGGGTGCAAAAGGATTGACCTTAACCGGTCAACTCGGGGATGTCATGAAAGAATCCGCAACAGCAGCCATGAGTTTTCTACGGTCAAACACCAAAAAAGTTGGAATTGCCGATGATTTTTTCTCTACCCATGATATCCATATTCATGTCCCTGCCGGGGCAATCCCGAAAGACGGCCCATCCGCTGGTGTTACCATGCTGACGGCCTTGACTTCTCTGGCAACGGGGAAAAGAATAAAGAACAAACTGGCCATGACCGGAGAAATTACCTTGCGGGGACAGGTTCTTCCGGTCGGAGGCATCAAAGAAAAAGTGCTTGCGGCTCATCGTGCCGGGATCAAGATATTGATCCTTCCCGAGTGGAACAAGAAGGATACGGTGGATATTCCCAAGAAGGTTCGTGATTCCATCGAGTTCCATTTTGTGGGGAGTATGTATGATGTTCTGAAGATCGCACTCGGTATCAATTAAGCATAGATCCCTGCAAGGGAAATCCCTATGTTTCCTTGCAGGGACTTGTCTGTCTTTCCATGTCCATGGCCGGTTATCTCTGATAGCGCAGAACTTGCCCTTGAAACGGCTGGGTCAGATGTTTTGCATAGGCGGATTTATTCTGGCTGTGAGCGTAACCCAGCGTTATCATTTTTTTGCTGAAGCAGGCATGATGGCCGCGTCCCGGATCAATAAGGATCACTTCGCAGTGGGACTTTGCATGATGATCAATAAAACCGGCCAGAAGGTTCACATGGCTTCGTTCATAAAGCAGATCGCTGCCGATAATCAGATCAAACTCACCCAGACCGCTGTCGGCATCGCCCCATCCTGTTCGGACAAAGGGTATGGCTTTGCCCTTGTTCAGATGAACATTTTCCAGGAGAAAGGGACCGGCTTCCGGATGGTAGTCAGTGGCGGTAATGTCTGCAAGACGGTGATTCAGCACCAGACTGGCCAATGCAATCCCACATCCAACTTCCAGAATCCGTTTTCCTGCGACATGATAATCAAGCATCAGATACGCAAGAACCTCACCTGAAACCCAGACTACTCCGAAGATCGGCCATGCTGCAGAAGATATGCCCAGATTTATTGCTTCGCAGTCAATATCAAGAAACTGCTGTTTGTCCCGCAATGTGCGTATATGAATATCCATATCGCCAAATTCCATGGTTTGATAACGGATGCGCAATGACGGCATAAAACCTCCTCCTCAACAGCTTCTCAGCCTGGTAATCAGGATGCCTTCCTGTCAGGAAATCCCATACGTTTGTAAAATTCAGGCAGCTTTTGTTTATCATACGAAGGGCACTCTTTCAGTATTTCTGTTGTTGCCTGTTTTTTCAGAGGCCATTCGTTGGATTTTTTGGCATAAATAAAGTCATTGCTCAGATTTGCATAACATGAGCAACCGGGTTTGCAGAAATTGCTGCTGGTTTCCTCCCAGATTTCCCGGATTGATTTTTCATGGATATTGCCGAATGAGAGCATGGTAAAATCACATGGGCATACGTTTCCCTGGGAATCAATAAACATATAATTGAAACCAGCCCCACAACCATAGAATCTTTCGCTTTCAAAAAAATCATATGCAAAAACACCTGGGTAGCCTTTGGTTTTTGTGCATTTTTTCTGAATCTCAAAAATGGTTTCAACATTTTCAGGAGTCAGTTTCTCCTCCGGCTTTGTCGTCAGCTTTCCGCTTAATATCGGTGAGGTTAACCTCATGTCATTGATTCCAAGGTCTTTGAAAAAATCGATTACCTTGAAAATTTCAGTCCGGTTGCTGACCAGCCTTTTGTCCGGGACAAAGGAAACCGCAACATAAAAGCCCTCATCCTGGAAAAGCCGGATCGCATTCAGGGCATAATCATAAATTCCTTTGGTTCTCCTGCCGTTGTCATGTATTTCCGCCTTGTAATGATCCAGACTGATCACAGGGATTTCAAGGCCTGCATCTTTCAGCCGTTTGACTCGCTCCCTTGTCAGCTTGTAACCGGTTGTAAACATGATCGGCATGGATCTTTTATCAACAGAAGCAATAATCTCTTCAAGGTCATCACGTAAAAGCGGCTCGCCTCCGGTAAAACCGATAACACTTACACCCAGATCCTGAACTTCTGATATGGCCTTTTTGATACGATCCAGTGTCAGAATATCTTTTTTGGATCTGTCGGAGAAGGAACAGTGCCAGCAGTTGCATGGACATTGCGGTGTGACTGCAAAGTTTGTTACAACCGGATAGGGCTTTCCGGAAGTGATGGCAACAACTCCTCTCAGAAAACGTTCATATGCAAGGGATGGAAAGAATGGAGTAAAGGTATTTGAGAAGATTTTATTCCCTATTTTTGTGAGCTTGCTTTCTTTTGAAACATAATTCATGGCAAGCTTCTGCTTTACTGAAAGCGGTGAAAGTTCTTTGCTCAAGCCCATCCTGAGGGTGGCGGCCAGTCTTCTTATTCCGTAAAGCTGGGTTCCATTGTGTTTTCGCATCTTGTCTTCTCCTTTTTGGCAAATCGGTTCATCCTTATGAAACCATGGGATGATTTCCAATCACATCATGTGCGATTCAATGCTTTCAGGTTGATGATTCAATAAACAGACCATGGGTCACAAGTTCCACTGTTTCCGCAAACACCTGCTGCATGAAATCGGTTTCATTTTTAATATAGGTCCGGATAATAAACATTTTATAGATCAGAAAAATGATCTCCGATACCCTTCCCACATCCACTTTCCGGAAAACTTTTTCTTTAATTCCCTGCTCCAGTATGTTTTTTATCATCATGACGGAATTTCGATTGATCTCTTCGAAAGGATCTTTTTGGGGGAACATGGGGAAAATGTCCGGATCATGGATCAGAACCTGGCGGAAGTATTTATCGCTGGATAGATATTCGACAGCCTTGAAGCACATCACTTCAAAACGGCGTCTTGCATCCGTTTCCCTGTCAACAGCAGCGGCCACACGGAATTGCCAGTTCTGCAGTGCCCAGGCAACCGTTCCCCGATAGAGGTCTTTTTTGTTTTTAACATAAAGGTACAGATTGCCTTTGGTCATATTTATTGTTTTTGCAATATCTTCCACAGTGGTCTTTTGATATCCGAACCGGGCAAATGTTTTGAGGGCGGCCGTGTATATGGTTTCAATATTTTCTTTTTTCCGCACAACATAATCCTTGATTAATTGAATAAATGAATATTTTATTTATTTGTTCATTTATATTGTATTCTCCTGTTTGTCAAGGATAACAAAAGTGTGCTGGAGGAATACTCGTATGGGTCCGTCTCCGGCGACACGAAATCCGAATGAACTTTGGCTGAATGTTTAAAGGGCGTATTGTCCAGAACGCCGGATTTCGGCGTCCGTTTGAACTCTCCGCCTTTTTGAAACAGGCCTTTGAACACCGCATCATGTCATAGCTGCATTTATTTCACTGGAAGGATACAGGGCGTCCGGACGTATCGAGAGAGGTTTTGCTATAATGGGCGGATGGTCCTTCAAGTATTTTCCAGTCCGATTCCCAATAAATGGCGCGGATGTCGTCGATGTTCTTTCCCCGATGCTCTTCTGTTTTTTCCTGATTATCTCTGGGATTGGCCCCGATTTCGGCCCAAAGAAGATTGGCGCCGGCGGAGGCGCCCAAAATACTCGGCTCATGGGTGCAGTTTCCACGCGTTTCCCGGGGCATGGCGATGCGGGTAATCGCCGCGCATTGAGCCATACGTAAGTCCGAAATCATTCCTCTTTGGGCAATTTGGGTGCCCGGAATAGAGATTCGTCTTGCTGCACCACTGAATGCCGGCTTAAGAGATGCGGTAAATAGAATCATATCCGCCAGCTCTTCATGGGTATGTTCCGGGCCCACGGGTTCCACACATGTTCCAAGCACAAGTCCGGCTTCCTGGAAATGATGAATGCTGTCCATGCGAACGGCTGGGGAAATGACGTTGTCAATCCCTTCCCGAAGGCGAAGGGCATGATAAACCCCGTCAAAACCGGCCTGCTTCATCCGGATGGACTGGTCAAGGGTTTTGTCTCCGGTGTTGGCGATTAAGATGGTTTGAGGGTTGAGGTTACGCCGTATTTCTTCAGCCATCTCGACATACATGCCAAATGGATACCCGGCCGTGGTCATGAGTAATACCGCATTGGCGCCGTCACGCTCGAATTTCAAGGCGTTTTGAACAGCTTGTTCCGGCGTCATACGCCACTGTTTTTCAAACACCCCGTTTTTTTCCGCAAATGAACACCATGAACAATTACAGCCGCAGGGGACAAGGTCTAGTGTGAACTGCCCGTGAATTTCCGCTTTACCCTCGGAAACCGTTTCTGAAATTCTTCGCGCTTCAGCCATGACGGCAAAGCTTTCATATGACCGGGCCGGAAAGGAAAGCAGAAAAACCAGTTCTTCCCGGGTGAATGTTTCGCCGTTTTGTGATTTTTTTATAAGATCGTCAAATACCATATCAACCTCATCAGATAATCAATTATTTGTTTTCATCGCACCAGGGGACGGGTTTTCTTCCATTCCTCGGTACCCGCCTTCGAAGTTCACCGCCGACGGCAAGCCACTCAATTCATGTATCGCCCTTGGCCGTGGTTTCTCCCAGAATGGGCAGCGCTGCCGGAATCAAACTAATTTTGGTAATCCATTACGAAAACCGGTATC